>JAPPHW010000206.1 GCA_028820945.1 Defluviicoccus sp. | reverse complement strand
GGCCAGCTGCACTGGATGGCCATCGCCGCGGTCGTCGCGGTGATGCTGGGCGGGGTGGGCGCCCTGATCCAGATCCGGATCGCCCGCCTCGACCCGGCGACCGCCTATTTCGGCAACGTCCCCGGCGGAATGGCGGAGATGCTGACCCTGGGCGACCGGTTCCGGGCGGAACCCGTGGCCGTGGCCCTGTCGCAGACGGTTCGCGTCGGCATCGTCGTCGTGACCGTGCCTGTCGGGTTGACCTGGCTGGGAACGACGGGCGACAACCTTTTCAGTCTCCGTTCGATCCCGGTGGACTGGTCGCTGCTCCCTATCCTGATCGCCGGCTGCGCGGGTTCCGCCTTTCTTCTCAACCGGTTCGGCGTCACCAACGCGTGGATGCTGGGGGCGGTCGGGTTCGCGGGCCTGCTGACGGCGAGCGAGATCGAGCTCTCCGGCCTGCCCGATACTTTCCTGATCCTCGGCCAGCTTCTCATCGGCGCGGCGCTCGGTGAGCGATTCGACCGCGAACCCATGCGCCGGGCCCCGCGCGTGATCGTGGGCGCCGTGCTGTCGACGATCATGCTGCTTGTCGCGAGCATCGGTCTGGCGGCGGCTATCGGCGCGGTATCGGGGATTCCGCTGACCACCATGGTCGCGGCGACTTGCCCGGGGGGGCTCGCCGAAATGAGCATCACAGCCGAGATTCTCGGCCTGGGCGTGCCACTCGTGACCGCCTATCACATCGCCCGGATCGTGCTGATAACCCTGGTGACACTGCCGCTTTTTCGAATGATCCAGCGAAAACCGGCGTCGTGATCCCTAGCGTGCCGCCTGGTTGGCGACGGCGGCGGCGGCGGCCTTCACCGTTTGCTCGTCGGCGAGGTACCGGCTGGACTTCACGGTCAGGTCCGCTCCCAGATCGTAGATCAGCGGCAGCCCGGTCGGGATGTTGAGCTCGAGGATGTCCTCTTCCGATATCCGGTCGAGATATTTGACGAGCGCCCTCAGGCTGTTGCCGTGGGCGGCGATCATGACAGTCTCGCCGCGCGCCAACACGGGCGCCACGGTGTCGTGCCAGTACGGCAGCACGCGCTCAAGCGTCGCTTTCAAGCTTTCAGCCGACGGCAGATCGCCTCGCGAAAGATGCTCGTAGCGCCGTTGGAATCGGGGATGGGTCGGATCGTCGGTATCCAGCGCTGGCGGTGGAATAGCGTAGCTTCGGCGCCAGATTTTGACCTGCTCCGCCCCGTGCACGGCGGCGGTCTCCGCCTTGTCGAGCCCCTGAAGCGCACCGTAATGGCGTTCGTTGAGACGCCACGAGCGTTCGACCGGTACCCACATCTGGTCGATCTCGTCGAGAACGATCCAGAGCGTCCGGATCGCGCGCTTCAATACCGAGGTGAAGGCGCGGTCGACGCGGATCTCCTCTCCCGCCAGCGCTCGCCCGGCAGCCCGCGCCTCCTCGACGCCGGCCGGCGAGAGATCGACATCGACCCATCCGGTGAACCGGTTCTGGAGATTCCAGTCGCTCTGGCCGTGACGTACCAGAATCAGCGTGGGCAACGGCGGTTCCTTTCGTTCCGGCGGCGGCAGACGACGTCGAGCCCGGCGCGGACTGTGTATTCGCCCGATGCGCGGATCGCAAGGCTTGCGAACCGGATCGCTCAGACAGGTCCGCTCGTCTCCGGCCGTTCCGCCGGAGGACGGTCGATAGGGGGCTGGCCGGGCGGCCGCGGCACGCTGTCGTCCGGCCAAGGCTGTTCCTTGCGCTCGTCCTCGTTGACGTCGCGCCCGTTGCCCTTGCGGCGATCGTCGGTTTCGCTGTGCATCGACGCCTCGAATGCGCGGATTACACCGAATTTTTGCGCCATCCCGCGCCGAATGTCGAGACCGTGGCGCAAGATACTGGGGTGGCTGAGGGGATTCGAACCCCCGACCTCCTGGACCACAACCAGGCGCTCTAACCGACTGAGCTACAGCCACCGCAGGAGGAGCGCCTCTCTAGCCCCCGCCTCGCGCGCGCGTCAAGACCCGCCGAAATGCGTACGCAGGCGCGCGATCGCCTCTTCCAGGGCCGCTTCCTCCTTGCAGAAGGCGAAGCGGGCGAAGTGGCGTACTTCGCCGCTCTCGTAGAACGCGCTGACAGGGACGGCCGTGACCCGCGCTTCGGTCGTGATATGGCGGCAGAAATCCACGTCGTCGCCGTTGAAACCGAGCGGTCGGAAATCGGTGGTCAGGAAATAGGTGCCCGCGCAGGGCACGATCCCGAAGCCGATATCGGCGAGCCCGGAGGCGAGGAAATCGCGCCGCGCCTGCATGTCGGCGTTAAGCCGCTCGAAATAGGCGTCGTCCTTGCGCAACCCGTAGGCAACCGCGCTCTGCAGATTGGGCGGTGTGGTGAATGTCAGGAACTGGTGCGCCTTGGCGATCGGCGTCAGCAAATCGGGCGCCGCCGTGACCATGCCGACTTTCCAGCCGGTCAGGGAAAAAATCTTGCCCGCGGAGGCGATCCTGACCGCCCGCTCGCGCATGCCGGGCAGGGCGATCGTCGGGATGTGGGGTTTGCCGTCGAAGGCCAGATGCTCGTAGACCTCGTCGCACACCGCATAGGCGTCGTGTTCGATGCAGAGCGCGGCGATAAGATCCAGCTCGTCCCGCGTGAATACCTTGGCGCAGGGATTCATCGGCGTATTGAACAGGATCAGCTTGGTCCTTTCCGAGAACGCCGCGCGCAGCTCGTCGACCGGCAATGCCCAGTCGGGCGGCTCGAGACGGACCGTTTTCGGAACCGCGCCCGCTCGGCGGACGATGGGAAGGTAGGAATCGTAGAGCGGCTCAATCAGCACGGCCTCGTCGCCGGGTTCGATCAGCCCGAAGAGCGACGCTCCGAGGGCTTCCGTTCCGCCGGACGTGACCAGCACCTCCCGCGGCCAGTCCACGTCGAGGTCGTAGAACCGTTTGGCGTGCTCGGCGACGGCCTCGCGAAGCGGGGGAATCCCCATCATCGAGGGGTACTGGTTGACTCCGTTCTCAAGGTAGTCGGCCGCGGCCGCGACCACGTCCGGCGGGCCGTTGCCGTCCGGGAATCCCTGTCCCAGATTGACCGAATCGTGCTCCTGGGCGAGGCGCGACATGACCTCGAAGACGGTCGTTCCGTAGCCCGAAAGGACGCTGTTGGCGGCCTTCACCGAAATTCTCCCGTTTGCGGCGCGCGGCGTCGTCTAGCATGAACGCCGGCGGCGGGCAAAATCGGCGCGACGGGTTTTTCCGGCCGCCGCCGTGTTTATGGGTAACGGAAATTCACAGCGAAGGAACCTGACATGGCTGCTTTGTCGAAGACCCTGGGCGTCGCCTCCATCGCCGCCCTCCTCGCTTTCGGTGCGAACGCCGCTCTCGCGCAAACTCCGACCGCGAACAACGACCGGGAAACGAGCGCGGCGGGCCAGGAAACCCGGAAGGGGACGGGCTGGCGCGCCGCCCGTTTCCTCCGCCTCTACGACACCGACGGCAGCGGCGATGTATCGCTGGCGGAAATTCAGGCCGAACAGAAGCGGATCGCCGGCGCGGCCGATGTGGACGGCGACGGCGTCCTCTCGGTCGACGAATTCCGGCGCCGCGGCCGTCTGATCCGCAGTCTGGGAGCCACCAGCCTGTTCGACATGCTGGATACCGACGGCGACGCGAAGGTTACCCAGGCGGAAATCGAGGCGCCGTCCGCCCGCTGGTTCAAGCGCTACGACGCCAACGGCGACGGAACGGTGGCGGCCGACGAGTTGCCGCGAAGGGGCCCGCCCGCCGGTTGGCGGCGCGGTCACCGGCGGTAGCCGAGCCGGCCCGGCGGATGGAGCCCGCCCGCCAGCAGCCGGCCGCCGAGGAGACGGACGACGGTCTCGTCCTGCGCCTCGCGGACGGCTGCGACGGCGCCATGGCGACGCTCTCCGGGCGCCACCTGCCGTCGGTTCTGGCCTGTTCCTGGCGTATCCTGGGCGACCGCGCGGAAGCCGAGGATGTCGCTCAGGAGACTTTTGTCCGCTTGCTCCGGAAGGCGCCGGAGTGGCGGACGGACGGCCCCGCTCTCCGGTCCTGGCTGCTGCGCGTCGCGACCAACCTGTGCATCGACCGCAGACGAGCCCGCGCGCGTCTCGCCCCGATGCCGGAGAACGTCGAGCGGTTCGACGACCGCGAAAACGGATCGCTGGACGACGACCTCGCGATCCGGCGCGCGGTCAGAAAAGCGGTCGCGGCCCTGCCCGACCGCCAGAGGGCGGCATTGGTGCTCGTGCACTTCCAGGGATTCAGCGGGCAGGAAGCCGCGAGCGCCCTGGGAGTAAGCACGGAGGCCGTCGAATCGCTTCTCGCGCGCGCCCGCAGGCGGTTGCGAAAAACGCTCTCGCCTCATGTCGAGAACCTTCTGGAAGTGAGGTCGTAACGATGAACGAGAGAGATCTCCCCAAATCGTCCGCGGCGTCCGGTATGTCGCTCGGCCGGTTCGCCGAGCTCGTCCAGGCCTATGGCGGCGATTTCGAACGATGGCCCGAAGCCGACCGATATTCGGGGATCTCTCTCGCGGGCCGCTCCGAGGAAGCGAGGACGCTGCTCGCGGAGGCCCACGGGCTCGACTACCTGCTGTCGCGGTTCGGCGCGCCGCCCCCGCCGTCGGATGCGCTCGTGGAGCGCGTGACCGCGCTCGAACGGGACTCCGCAAGCGCCGTGGAGATTTCGTCTCCGGCGGGACGAACCCTGTTTCGCGCCATGCGATCGAACGCGCTGACGGTGTCGGTCGTCCTCAACCTGTTTCTGGCGGCTGCGCTGGGCGGTGTCTGGATCGGGTCCGGCTCTTCGCCCGGCACCGCGTCCGAAGTCGCTTACGGTCCAGGGGACGTCCAGGCGACGCTGCCGGACGAAGACGAAGCCGCTCTCGGCGAAGAGCTGGGAACTCCGGTCCCGGTGGACCCGAACTTCGTCGAGTTCGATTCGGACGCCTCCGACGACTTCGACATCGCCAGCTGGCCCGACGCGGACCAGCCGCCGATCGATGCGATATCGCCGATATAGCGAAGCCTTCGGGGCGGAAACTGCGTTGCCGAAAACGCAACGCAGTGCGTCAAAATCGGAACTTGTTACAACACTTCCCTGAAAGTATACGCTGATTTCGTTCGGTGTCGGCGGCCTGCCGGTGTACCCGGATCGATCGTATCCGCGTCTTCGGGCGGCAGGCGTTCGATCCGGCATCGGACATGGCAAGACGCCACAACCGACGACTGCCAGTCCCGGATTCCTTTCCTCCTCTCGGGAACCGACCCATGAAAAAGATCGAAGCGATCATCAAGCCGTTCAAGCTCGACGAGGTGAAGGAAGCGCTTCACGAAGTCGGCGTTAAGGGGCTCACGGTCACCGAAGCCAAGGGTTTCGGACGCCAGAAGGGCCACACGGAGCTGTACCGCGGGGCCGAATACGTCGTGGACTTTCTGCCCAAGGTGAAGATCGAGGTCGTGCTGGAGG
>JAPPHW010000380.1 GCA_028820945.1 Defluviicoccus sp. | reverse complement strand
CTCATCTCGGACCGGCTCAGCGAACAGGCGGTCGGCGTTTTCGGCAACCGGGGCATCGACGTCGATTTCGATCCCGGGCTCGCACCTGAAGCGCTGATGGAGCGCATCGGCGACTATGACGGGCTCGCGGTCCGCTCGGCGACCAAGGTCACCTCCTCGGTGATCGAGGCGGGGGACCGGCTCAAGGTGATCGGCCGCGCCGGCATCGGCGTCGACAATATCGACGTGGACGCGGCCAGCGCGCGCGGCGTCGTGGTGATGAACACGCCCTACGGCAACGCCGTGACGACCGCCGAGCACGCCATCGCCCTGATGTTCGCGCTCGCGCGCAAGATTCCCTCAGCCGACAGGGAAACCCAGGGCGGCGCCTGGAACCGGTCGAAATTCGTCGGCACCGAGCTCACCGGAAAGACGCTCGGCATCGTCGGTTGCGGCAATGTCGGCTCCGCGGTCGCCGAACGGGCGCTCGGCCTGAAGATGAAGGTGCTGGTCTACGACCCCTATCTTCCCGCCGAGCGCGCCGAGCGGCTGAGGATCGCCAAGGTGGAGCTCGACGAGCTCCTCGCCGGCGCCGACGTGATCAGCCTGCACACGCCGCTGACCGACCGCACGCGCGGCATCGTCGATGCGGCGGCGATCGCCAAGACCAGGCCAGGGGTGCGTATCGTCAACTGCGCCCGCGGCGAGCTCGTGGATGCCGACGCGCTCGCCGAGGCGCTGTCGTCCGGCCATGTCGCGGGCGTGGCGGTCGACGTCTACCCGGACGAACCGCCGCGCGAGTATCCGCTGTTCGGAATGGACGGGGTGATCGCGACGCCGCATCTCGGCGCGTCGACGACCGAAGCCCAGGAAAACGTGGCGATTCAGATCGCCGAGCAGATTTCCGACTACCTACTCGACGGCGCTGTGCTGCACGCGATCAACATGCCTTCGCTCTCGAGCGAGGAATCCGCCAGCCTCGCGCCCTTCATGGACCTCGCCCGGCAGATCGGCAGCCTGGCGGGCCAGGTCGCGGAGACCGGGTTCCGCTCGGTTGTCGTGGAATACGAGGGCGAGGCGGCCGACCTCAACCACGGTGCCATGACCGCGGCGCTGCTCGAAGGGCTGCTCGCGCCCATCGTCGATTCGATCAACATCGTCAACGCCCCGATCGTGGCGCGCGAGCGCGGCATCCAGGTGACCGAGACCAAGCACGCGCGGCGCAGCGACTACCCGTCCCTGATCCGCCTCACGGTGACCACCGAGCGGGCGACGCGGACCACGGCCGGCACGCTGTTCTCCAACCGGATGCCGCGCATCGTCGAGCTCGACGGCATTCCGCTCGAAGCCTCGCTCGGCGAGAACATGCTCTACATGGTGAACCGGGACGAACCCGGCTTCATCGGCCGCCTCGGCTCGTGCCTCGGCGATGCCGGGGTCAACGTCGCCACGTTCCACCTCGGCCGGTCGGGACCGCGTGAGAACGCGGTCAGCCTGATCTCCGTCGACGGGGCGATACCGCCGGGGGTTCTCGACTGCGTCCGGGCGCTCCCCGGCGTGGTGCGGGCGCGGGCGCTCACCTTCTAGAAGGCGCGGGGGAATGAACGACCACGACCGCCCGGCGCTCCTGCCGTCCGGCCTTCGCGACGTGCTGCCGCCGGCGGCCGCGCAAGAGGCGGAGGCGGTCGAGCGGCTGATCGGCCTGTTCGAGCTCAACGGCTACGAGCGCGTCAAGGCGCCCCTCGTCGAGTTCGAGGAGGGGCTGCTGAGCGGTGCCGGCGCGGCGACCGCCTCGGAGACCTTCCGGCTGATGGACCCGGCGTCGCAGCGCATGATGGGGGTGCGCGCGGACATCACGCCGCAGATCGCGCGCATCGCGGCGAGCCGGCTGCGCGATGCGCCGCGACCGCTCCGCCTCTGCTATTCCGGGGACGTGCTCCGCATCAACGGCACCCACCTCCGCCCCGAACGCCAGTTCACCCAGGTGGGGATGGAGTTGATCGGCTCCGATTCCCCGCGCGCGGACGCCGAGATCGTGGTGCTCGCCGCCGAAGCGCTGACCGCGGCCGGCGTCGCCGACATCACCGTCGATCTCACGATGCCGCCGCTCGCGCCCGCTCTCTGCGCCGCCCACGGCCGCCCGCTCGCCGACGATCCGGGGCTGCGCGAGGCGATCGACCACAAGGACGCCGCATCGCTCGCGGCGATCGGCGGCGACCTCGCGGAGGCGCTCAACGCGCTGCTCGCCGCGGCGGGGCCGGCTGAGAGCTGCTTCGACGCGCTCGCCGCGCTCGACCTGCCGCCCGACCCGGCCCAGGCGCGCCGTCAGCTCGGCGAGGCGATCGCCGAAATCCGCGCCCGCGCGCCGGATCTCAGGCTCACCGCCGATCCGCTTGAGAACCGCGGCTTCGAGTACCACACCGGCACCTGCTTCACGATCTTTCCCGCGGGCGTCCGCGGCGAGCTCGCGAGCGGCGGCCGCTACGTCACCGGGGCGAACGGCAACGGCGCGGGAGGCGAGCTGGCGACCGGCATCACGCTCTATGTCGACACCGTCCTGCGGTCGCTGCCGGCGCCCGGGCAGCTGCGCCGCGTGTTCCTGCCGGCCGGCACCGCGCCCGAGACCGGGCGCGCGCTCAGGGCGGAAGGCTGGATCACAGTGGCCGGGCTCGGGCCGGCGGATTCCCCGGCGGACGAGGCGAGGCGACTCGGCTGCACCCACCGCTGCGACGCCGGCAAGGTCGTGAAGGTCGGATAGGCGGGTCGGATCATGGCGAACGTCGCGGTCGTCGGCTCCCAGTGGGGCGACGAGGGGAAGGGCAAGATCGTCGACTGGCTGTCGGAGCGAGCCGACGTCGTGGTGCGTTTCCAGGGCGGGCACAATGCCGGTCACACGCTGGTCGTCGACGGCAGGACCTACAAGCTCAGCCTGCTCCCCTCCGGCGTGGTGCGCGGCAAGCTGTCGCTGATCGGGAGCGGCGTGGTGGTCGATCCCTGGGCGCTGCTCGACGAGATCGACGAGGTCCGCCGCGCCGGCGTCGACGTGACGCCCGAGACCTTCCGCGTCGCCGAGAACGCCTGCCTGATCCTGCCGCTCCATCCGCTGCTCGACCATGCCCGCGAGGCGGCGCGGGGGGCGGCGCGTATCGGCACCACGGGCCGCGGCATCGGCCCGGCCTACGAGGACAAGGTCGGGCGCCGCGCGATCAGGCTCTGCGACCTCGCCGATCCGGACGGGCTCGCGCCCCGCGTCGACCATTTGCTCGACCACCACAACGCGCTCCTGCGCGGGCTCGGCGCCGAGACCTTCGACCGCGACGAGCTGATCGGGAAGCTGCACGAGGTCGCGCCCCGGATCCTGCCGTTCGCCGCCCCGGTCTGGCACCTGCTCGACGGCGCGCGGCGGAGCGGCAGGCGGATCCTGTTCGAGGGCGCGCAGGGCGCGATGCTCGACGTGGACCACGGCACCTATCCCTACGTCACCTCGTCCAACACGCTGGCCGGGCAGGCGGCGGCGGGCAGCGGCCTCGGCCCGCGCTCGATCGACTACGTGCTCGGCATCACCAAGGCCTACACCACGCGGGTCGGCAGCGGGCCGTTCCCGACCGAGCAGGACAACGAGATCGGGCAGCGCCTCGGCGAACGCGGGCACGAGTTCGGCACAGTGACCGGGCGCAAGCGGCGCTGCGGCTGGTTCGACGCGGTGATGGTGCGCCAGGCGATCAGGCTCGGGGGCATCGACGGAATCGCGCTGACCAAGCTCGACGTGCTCGACGGGATGGAGGAGCTCAAGGTCTGCACCGGCTACGAGACGGCCGAGGGGCGGACCGACCGCTTCCCCGCCTCGGCGCGCGGCCAGGCAGCGGTGCGCCCGGTCTACGAGACGGTTCCCGGCTGGTCGGAGAGCACGCGGGGCGCGCGCAGCTGGGCCGGGCTGCCGGCCGAGGCGGTCAAGTACATCCGCCGCATCGAGGAGCTGATCGAGGCCCCGGTTGCCCTCCTTTCCACCAGCCCGGAGCGCGAGGACACCGTGATGGTCCGCGACCCGTTCGCGGTGTAAAGCTCCCCACCGTCATTTCTACCGGAGCGCCGCCGCGCACGGAACCGCGCCTCCGTGCGCGACAGATTTCTCCGTTCGCTGCGCTCGGTCGAAATGACGGGTGGGGAGCGCCGGAAAGGCCGGTCTACCGGACCTCCGCCATTGCGCGTTCCTCGTCGGCGGCAGCGGCGAGGCGCATCGCTTTCTGGATCTTCTCGAAGGCGCGGACCTCGATCTGGCGCACCCGTTCGCGCGAGACCCCGAACTCCTGGCTCAGCTCCTCCAGCGTCAGCGGCGTCTCCGCGAGCCGCCGCATGGTGAGGATGCGCTTCTCGCGCGGGTTCAAATGCTCCATCGCCTGCCGGAGCAGCGTCCGGCGCTTGTCCAGCTCCTCGGCCTCGGCGAGCCGGGTCTCCTGGGATTCGCTCTCGTCGACCAGCCAGTCCATCCACTCGCCCTCGCCGTCGGCGCGGACCGGCGCGTTGAGCGAGTTGTCGGGCGCGGCGAGGCGGCGGTTCATCTGCATCACCTCGTCCTCGGAGACGTTGAGCCGGGTGGCGATCTCGGCGACGTTCTCGGGGTGCAAATCGCCTTCCTCGATCGCCTTGATCTCGCCCTTGATGCGGCGCAGGTTGAAGAACAGCTTCTTCTGGGCGGCGGTGGTGCCGATCTTCACCAGCGACCATGAATGCAGGACGTACTCCTGGATCGAGGCGCGGATCCACCACATCGCGTAGGTCGCGAGTCGGAAGCCGCGGTCGGGGTCGAACCGCTTGACCGCCTGCATCATGCCGACATTGCCTTCCGAGATCAGCTCGCCCATCGGCAGCCCGTAGCCGCGATAGCCCGACGCGATCTTGGCCACCAGCCGCAGGTGGCTGGTCACCAGCCGGTGCGCGGCCTCCGCGTCCTCGTGCTCGCGCCACCGCTTGGCCAGCATGAACTCCTCTTCCGGCTCCAGGAGGGGGAACTTGCGGATCTCCTGGAGGTAGCGCGCCAGATTGCTCTCCGGATCGAGTTGTGGGATCGCGGGTACGGAGGCTGCGCGCGCTGTCATGGGCTCGGTCTCCCCCTGCTTGCGGCCGGTCATGGCCGACCCGCCGCCCGACCGATAGATAGGGATCTCCGGGGCAATTTACCAGTTCTCCTTCAGACCGTTTTCCAATAGCTTGAGTTCGTTCGGCAAATCCGATTCGAAGACGAGCTCGTCGCCGCTCGCCGGGTGGCGGAAGCCGAGCCGGTGCGCGTGCAGCGCGTGCCGCCCGAGAGCGGCCACCGCGGCCTCGCCTTCCGTGCCCAGCGCGCGCCGCCTTGCCGCCGTCAGCCCGCCGCCATAGGCCGAATCGCCGATCACCGGCATGCCCCGGCTCGCCAGGTGCACCCGGATCTGGTGGGTGCGACCCGTGGGGAGCCCGCATTAGAGGTGGGCCCCCGCCTCGCCCAAGCCCCCCACCCAGCGGTAGCGGGTGAGCGCCCGCCGCCCCC
>JAPPHW010000064.1 GCA_028820945.1 Defluviicoccus sp. | reverse complement strand
TCGTCGAGCATCAGGTGGCGGTACTGCCGGCTGTCGGCGCCGGCGGTGTGCAGGCAGAGAAGCGGGATTCCCTGCCCCGCCTCCTCGAAGAAGAGGCGGCAGGGCCGGTCGCCGAGCCCGATCGTGGCGTAGCGCCCGGCGATGGGCTCGAACTCAACCGGCATCGCCGCCTCCCAGCCCCGCGCGGCGCGGCGCTTCCAGCACCTCCTTGACGTAACGGAGGTTCGCCATGAGAGGGTGCAGGTCGCCCTCGATCCGGGCCGCGCCGAACCGGGTCATCGCCAGCAGGTCGTGATAGCCGGGCTCGGGCTCCGCCTTCCAGAAGCGCCGCCACGCATCGGCGTCCGCGCGGACCGCGAACCGCCAGGAACGCATCGGCGGGGGCGAAACGGTCACGTCGGTAATCGCCCCCTCGCGCACCGTCGCCAGCACCGGCAGGTCGCCCGCGCCGATCAGGAAGGTCGTCGTGAGGAACCTGCCGCGCCTGACCAGCGGAATGTCCCCGTTGACCAGCGCGGGCAGCCGCTCGAACACCGCCGCCGCCTCTTCGTCGGTCATTGTCCCTCCCCCGTATCGCCCGTTTCCGGCCGGCGGGACTGTACCCGGCGGCGTGCCATCCGTCATTTCGACCGGAGCGGTCCTGAAGGGGCGGCCCGCTCGGGCGTCTCGCCGCGATGCGCCCATGTCCGGGAGAAAGACGTTATCTTGACGGTTACATTGAAAAGTCCGATACTCAACTTATGCGGGAATGGCTGCATCGGCACGGCGGCTACTGGACCTTCGGACTCTTCCTACTCGCCCTCTTCGGCGCGATGGGAGGGATGGGTGTCTGGGGTCTCAGCGCGCAGGACGACAGGCAGAACGCCCGGGTAGAGAGCGTTTCCGCCGTCGCCGAGTCCGGCATACGTCGCGTCGAGGAAAAGGTCGGGTCCGAGGTCAAGCGGCTCGACGACCGGGTCGATAACGTCCTCCAACTGCTCGGGCAGATCGACGCCAGGTTCGACCGGGTGGACGAAAGGCTTGACCGGGTAGATGAACGGCTTGACCGGGTGGACGAAAGGTTCGACCGGATGGACGCCAAGCTGGACCGGATGAACGCCAAGCTCGACAGGCTGATCGCGGGGTTGGCCGCGCCCCGGGCGAAGTAGCCCTACCGCCGGTCGGGCGGGGCGGCGCGGATCACGTAGTAGGTCGCGCCGCAGATCACCGCCGCGCCCACCCAGATCCATGCGCCCGGCGCCTCTCCGAACAGGAAGTATCCGGCGACTGCGGCGAACGGGAGCTGGAGGTAATAGGCGGGCATGGCGATCGCGGTCGGTGCCATGGAGAGCGACCGGGTGATGCCCTGCTGGGCGATGGCGGCGAACAGGCCGGTCGCGGCAAGCCACGGCACGTCGGCCCAATACGGCGTTTCCCATGCGAGGATCGTCGGGACCGACGCGTAGAGGCACATCAGCCCGTACATATAGAAGACGATGGCGTTGAGGTTCTCGGTGCCGGCGAGAAACCGCGTCGCCGTGTTGACCGCCCCGAAGGCGAGCGCGACGAAGAGCATGATGAGCGCGGACCAGGACGCGCTTTCGAAGCCGGGGCGGATGACGATCAGCGCGCCGCCGAACCCGACCAGGATCGCGACCCAGCGTCGGAAGCCGACCCTCTCCTTGAGAAACACCGCCGCCAGAAGGACGGTGAACAGGACCGACAGGAAGAGGAGCGCGGTGATGTCGGCGGCGGGGGTGAACCGGGCGGCGTAGAACAGGGCGGACATGCCGGCAAAGGCCGCGAGCCCCCGGATCAGGTGCATGACGAGATTGGCGGTCCTGAGCCCGCCCGGCCCCCTTGCCACCAGCCAGGGGAGCAGGCAGATCACCGCGCCGCCGGTCTGGAAAAAGGTGATCTCGATGGACGGCAGGTGGCTCACCCGCCGCCCCGCGACGATCATCATCGCGAAGAAAAACGCGGCGAGCGTCATCCAGGCGACGCCGCGGAGGTTGCCGGTAGACGGCCCGGACATCGGGCCGGGGTCGGATCGGTCGTTCAAGTCGTCAGGGGAAGGTTCATGCCGGACCGGCTAACCCGCCTCGAGCGTATTGCTCAATCGGCCGATGCCCTCAACCTCGACCTCGATCCTGTCGCCCGCCTTCATGAACAGCTTGGGGTCGCGGCCGAAGCCGACCCCGGCGGGCGAGCCGGTGGTGAACAGGTCGCCCGGCTCGAAGCGGTACCACTTGGAGAAATAGGACAGGATCTCGGCGACGCCGTAGATCAGGTCGTCGGTCTTGGTCGACTGCACGATCTCGCCGTTGAGCGTGGTGGTGAGCTGGAGGTCGTGCGGGTCGGCGATCTCGTCGGCGGTGACCATCACCGGGCCGCAGGGCGTGAAGCCGGGAAGCTGCTTGCCCATGATGTTGCGCTCCCAGGCCTGGATGATGCCGAACTTGGCCTCGGCGTCGAACACCTCGCCCACCCAGTCGCGCGCCGAGACGTCGTTGCAGATCGTGTAGCCGCCGATGTACGACATCGCGTCGTCGAGCGCCACGTTGTGGCAACGCCGCCCGATTACGAAGGTGAACTCGCCCTCGAAATCGATCATGTCGGGGCATTGCGGCGGCACGCGGATCGGCTTGCCGGACCCGGTGAGCGAGGCCACGGCCTTGATGAAGGCGGTCGGGTGGGGCGGGGCGGGCGTTCCGGACATCTCCGCGAGATGACGGCGGTAGTTGAGGCCCTCCGACAGGATCAGGTTGGGATTGGGAATCGGCGGCAGAAGCGGCGCATCGGCGAAGGATATCAGCGCGCCGGTCTCGCGCAGCCGGTCGCGGTCCGCCTCCGCCGCGTCGACGGTCCGCCTGACCGCGTCCTGCCCGTCCGCGCCGGCGGCGAGGATGCCTCGCACGCTGCCGGGCACCAGGCGGGCCTGGGTCAGGCTATCGGCGGCAAGCGCGAGGTCGAGCACCGCGTCTTCGTCGACCAGCACGGCGGGGCGGCCGTTTCCGCCGGTGTCCAGCGTCAGCAATTTCATCCCGTTCTCCCGATGCGGCTTTGCGCGGACTTCGCGCGGCCGGCATTCTACCGTGGCCGGCCGGGGACGGGCCAACGCTCCGGCGCGGGCAGGCGGGGGAACGGCATGACGCACGGCATCGGCCGGCCGGTTCGGCGTACCGAAGACCGGCGCTTCCTCACCGGGCGCGGCCGCTTCGTCGACGACCTCGTGCTGTCGCGCATGGCGCACGGCGCGGTACTGCGCTCGCCATACGCGCATGCCCGGATCGGGGCGATCGACGTCGCCGCCGCGCGAGCGGCGCCCGGCGTGCTTGCCGTGCTGACCGGCGCGGAGTATCGGGCGGACGGCCTCGGCTCGATCCCGTGCTACTCGATCGACGACGCGATCCTCTCCGCGCCGGCGCGGCGGAGACCGACCCCGGCCATCGCGCTCGACGCCGCGCGGCATGTCGGAGCCCCGGTCGCCTTCGTCGTCGCCGAGACCCGCGAGATGGCGCTCGATGCCGCGGAGTTGGTGTCGATCGACTACGACGAGCTTCCAGCGACGGTCCTGTCCGGGGGCCCGGACGACGATTGCTTCGCCGTCGAGATGGGCGACCCGGCGGCCGCGGAGGCCGCCTTCGCCTCCGCCCGCCACGTCGTCCGGCTCGCGCTCTACAACAACCGGATTACCGCCGTGCCGATGGAGCCGCGCGGCGCGGTCGGGGAATACGCCGCCGCCGACGACCGCTACCGGCTCCATCTGAGTTGCCAGAACCCGCACCGGGTGCGGCAGTTCCTCGCCCAGGGCGTGTTCGGGATTCCCGAGAACCGCGTGTCGGTGGTCGCGCGGGACGTGGGCGGCGGGTTCGGGATGAAGGGCGGCGTGTTCCCGGAGGACGCGCTGGTCCTCTGGGCCGCGCGGCGGCTCGACCGGCCGGTCAAATGGATCGCGGAGCGGGGCGAGGGGATGGCGTCCGACACCCATGCGCGCGACCAGCGGGCGATGGCCGAGATGGCGCTGGACGAGGACGGGCGCATTCTCGGGCTCCGCGTCGACGCCGACTACAATCTCGGCGCCCATCTCGCGGCGGGGGCCGGGGTCTCGCCGGTCCATTCGACGACGCTCTATTCCGGCGTCTACGCGATTCCGGCGATCCACGCGACGACGCGCGCGGCCTATACCAACACCGCCTGGACCGCGCCCTATCGCGGCGCCGGCCGGCCCGAGGCGACCTATCTGCTCGAACGGCTGATCGAAGTCGCGGCGCGCGAGACCGGGATCGACGCGATCGAATTGCGGCGGCGGAACTTCGTCGCGCCAGAGGCGATGCCGTACAGGACGGCGCTGACGCTGGAATACGATTCCGGCGCGTTCGAGGATGTCATGGACGCCGCGCTGGCGCTGGCGGACTGGGACGGGTTCGCCGCGCGCCGGGCCGAAACCGAGGCGCGCGGCCTGCTGCGCGGCCGGGGCATCGCCTGCTTCCTCGAGTCAGCGGGGATGTCGAACGAGCGCATGGAGATCCGCTTCGACGCGAGCGGATCCGTCACGGTGGTCGCCGGCACGTTCGGCCACGGCCAGGGCCACGAGACGGTCTACGCCCAGATGGTGTCGGAGTGGCTCGGGGTCGAGTTCGGCAGCGTGCGGTTGATGCAGGGCGACACCGACGCGGTGTCGGTCGGCCGGGGCACCTTCGGCTCGCGCTCGATGACGGTGGGCGGTTCGGCGCTCAGGCTCGCCGCGGACAGAATCGTCGAGAGGGGCAGGGAGATCGCCGCCTACCTCCTGGAAGCCGCGCCGGACGATATCGCGTTCGACGCCGGCGCCTTCACCGTCGCCGGGACCGACCGCGCGGTCGGCATCGTCGACGTGGCGAAAGCGGCCTACGCCCCGTTCGGCTTCCCGGCCGAGCTCGGGCTCGGGTTGGAGGGCGTCGGCGACTACGCGGCCGGCGGGGGGAACTTTCCCAACGGATGCCAGATCGCAGAGGTCGAGGTCGATCCGGAGACCGGCGCCGTCGACCTCGTTCGGCTGTCCGCGGTCGACGACGTGGGCAGGGCGGTCAACCCTCTGCTTCTGGACGGGCAGATCCACGGCGGCATCGCGCAGGGCGCGGGCCAGGCGCTGATCGAGGACATGGTCTACGAGCGGGGCACCGGGCAGTTGCTGACCGGCTCGCTGATGGACTACGCCCTGCCGCGCGCCGACGACCTGCCGTTCTTCGCGCTGGCGACGCGCAACGCGCCGACCGCCACCAACCCGCTCGGCGTCAAGGGGGCGGGCGAGTCGGGCACGGTGGGCGCTGCGCCGGCCGTGATACACGCCATCCTCGACGCTCTCGCTCCGCTCGGCGTCGCCGACATCGCCATGCCGGCGACGCCGGAACGGGTCTGGCGGGCGATCCGGGGTCTTGCCAACGCGTGACGCCCGACCGATATGGAGACGAACGACGGAGGATCGAAGCCGATGCACATAACCCGCCTCTCAGCCGTTCTCGCCCTCGGCGCGCTCGTCCTGGGTGCGCAGACGGCCCGCGCCGAGAGCCCGACGGTGGTCGAGCTGTTCACCTCGCAGGGCTGCTATTCCTGCCCGCCCGCCGA
>JAPPHW010000184.1 GCA_028820945.1 Defluviicoccus sp. | reverse complement strand
GTCTACAAGGGCCGCTGCGAATCCAGACCACCTTCAACCGCCGGATTTAGGGTAAAGGAACCGGCCGCAATTCCCCTCCCCCGCTTGCGGGGGAGGTCGGGTGGGGGCTTTCCGCTATCACACCCGAACGATGCGCTCCGAATCGAGCGTGTAGAGGATTTCCCCGGGCATCGACGCCCGGCGGGCGAGCGTGTCGGTCTCCGGCATGATGTCGGCGGCGTAGAACCGCGCCAGCGTCCGGATCTCGTCGCCGTACGGGCCGTCCCGGGCCGCCGCCGCCATCCGCAGCCACATCCAGCCCATCAGCACCGTGCCCACGAGGCGCAGATACGGCGTGGCGCCGGACAACCCATCGTCGACGTCGACTTCCAGCCGGTCCAGCAGCGAAGATGAAACGCGCCGCCATTCGGCGAGTCCCGCCGCGACCGTCTCCCCGATCTCTGTGCCGGCGTCGCGTTCCAGATCGCCCTCGACACGATCGAACAGCGCGCTCAGCACCTTCGCGTCGTCCCGGCCGATCTTGCGGAGCAGCAGGTCGATCGCCTGTATCCCGTTGGTTCCCTCGTAGATCGGCGTGATGCGGGCGTCGCGCATCAGCTGTTCCACGCCGTGCTCCGAAATGTAGCCGTGGCCGCCGTGAACCTGGATCGCGAGGCTCGCGACCTCGACCGCGATTTCGCTCGCCAGCGCCTTGCAGATCGGCAGCAGGAACCCGGCCTCGTCGTTCCGGCCGCGGTCGAGCAGAGCCGCGGTCTCGTAGCACAGTCCGCGTATGCCGCCGGTGAGCGCCTTCATCCTGAGCAGCGTCCGCCGGATGTCGGCATGTTCGACGATGGCGGCCGGCGCGCCGCCGCTGCCGCCCTGGACGCGCTCCGAGGCGTAGCGCGCGGCCTTGTCGAGCGCGGCCCCGGCGATGCCCACACCCTCCAGCGCGACTTCGAGCCGCATCGTGTTGATCATCGTGAACATGTTCTGGATGCCGCGCTCCGGTTCCCCGAGCAGGTATCCGGTCGCGCCGTCGAGCCGCATCTCGCAGGTCGGCGAGCCGTGAATGCCCATCTTTTCCTCGATGCGGGTGGCGGCGATGGCGTTGCGCGGGCCGAGCGTTCCGTCGGCCTCCATCGTCACGCGCGGGACGAGGAACAGGCTGAGCCCCCGCACGCCCGGCGGCGCCCCCTCGATGCGGGCCAGCACGATGTGAGCGTTCTGCGGCGTGGCGTCATGGTCGCCGAAGGAGATGAAGATCTTGGTGCCGGTGAGCGCGTAGCTGCCGTCTGCCCGCGGCACCGCCTTCGTCCGCGCCTGGCCGATATCGGAGCCCGCGTGCGGCTCGGTCATGACGATGGTGCCCGACCATTCGCCGCTCGCGAGCCTGGGCACCCAGAGGGTCTGAATATCGGCTCCGGCGTGCGCGAGCAGCACCCGCGCCGCCGCCCGTCCGCACACCGGCAGCATCGAGAAGGCAAGCGACGCCCCGTTCGACATCTCGGACAGCGCGGCCTGGGCGATTTCCGGCATCGCCTGGCCGCCATATTCCTCGGGCAGGGCGAGGCCCGGCCAACCGCCCGCGCAAAACGCCTTGTAGGCGTCGACGAAACCGGGCGGCAGGCGGACGACCCCGTTCTCCAGCCTGGCGCCGATGCGGTCGGCGGGCGCATTCAGCGGCGCGACGATCCCGGATGCGATCCGGCCGGCCTGGAGAACCGCGGCCTCGAGGGTATCCGCATCGACATGGCCGAATTCCGGACGGGCGAGAATGGCAGCGGTGTCCACGACGTCGCGCAGCAGGAACAGGATGTCGTCTGTCGGGGGGCGGTAGGTCATGGTCTTCTCAACGCCGCGGTCGCTTCGCGGTCGATTTCCAGGGTGTCGGGGTCCACGGCCACGCGGTAAACCTCCCGCGCCGCTTCCGGCGAGATCAGGCCGTCCCGCACTTCCCCGGCCACCAGTTCGGCCGGGCGCTCCCGGGGCGAACCGTAGCCGCCGCCCCCGCCCGCGCGCTGACGGAACACCGTGCCGGGCGGAATGCCGCGGACGATCTCCTTCGACCGGGCAACCTTCTCGCTGCCGTCGGGGAAGCGGAACGAGCTGGTGTTGACGCTGCCCGCCTCGCCGCCGAACAGGCCGAAGGCGCGGGCGCGCTCCTCGATGCCGTCCCCGAAGGCGACCGCGGTGACGTCCTCTCCCTCGATCCGCATCGCGGTCTCTACCCCCAGGCCGCCGCGCCAGCGCCCCGGCCCGGCCGAATCGGTCAGGTACTCGTGGCGTTCGAGCAGAATCGGGTTCTGGATTTCGAACATCTCGTAGTCCTGGGCGAGGATGCCGCCGGCGCAGTTGATCAGCCCGATGTGATCGTAGCCGTCCGCGTCCCAGGTCGCACCCGACCCGCCCTTGAGCGCGAGGAACAGGATGTCGACGAAGCGCCGGTCCCGCCCGGCGTCGTGGCCGGTGAGCGCGAAGCCGAGGAAGCGGTTCCAGCCGGCGGTGACCGTGCGGGGAAGGGCTTGGGCCAGCGCGCGCATGATCGCATCCGAGGTCGGCCCGGTGATCGAGTTGCCGAAGGTGGTCGCCGCCGGGAAGGCCGCGTTGAGGAACGAGCCCTCCGGGTTGACGATCGAGATCGGGCGGTGCAGACCCGCGTTGTGCGGGATGTCGGGGTCGATCAGCATCAGGAAGGTGAGCATGGTCGCGGACGCCGTGGCGGCGTAGGGCGCGTTGACGAAGCCCGGCGTCTGCGGCGAGGAGCCGGAATAGTCGAACACGATGCGCCCGCCCTCCACGGTGGCCGCGAGGCGGATCGTCATCTCGGTGCCGTCGGTCACCCCGTCATAGAACACCGTGCTCTCGCCGCGATAGGTGCCGTCCGGGATGGCCTCGATCTCGCGCGCGACCATGCGCTCGGTGGCGGCGAACAACGCCTCCTTGTGGGCGCGGAACGCCTCCGGCCCGTAGCGGCCGATCAGCTCGAGCATGCCGCGTTCGCCCACCGCGGTGCCGCCGATCTGCGCCTTGATGTCCTCCTCGACGATGGAATAGCGGATGTTGGCGAACACCATGCGCCAGACGTCCTCGCGCCGCTTGCCGCGCTCGATCACCTTGAGCGGCGGGATGCGCAGCGCCTCCTGCCAGACCTCGCGGGCGTCCGGGTTGTAGCCGCCGGCGACAGCGCCGCCGATATCGGCCTGGTGGCCCTTGCAGGCGGCCCAGGCGACCAGCTCGCCGTCGACGAAGATCGGCCGGAACGCCGCCACGTCGTTGTTCTGGTTGCCGCCCGAGAACACGTCGTTGTGCAGGATCACGTCGCCCGGGTGCAGGTCGTCGCCGAAGAAGGCGATAATCTCCTTGCACACCGGCTGGAGGGCGAAAGCGAGGACCGGGATGTACTCGGTCTGCTCCAGCATGTCGCCGGCCTCGTCGTAGAGCCCGGTGACGAAGTCGCGCGCCTCGTTGAGGATCGGCGAGCGCGTCGTCCGCAGAAGCGCGAGCCCCATCTCCTCGGTGATCGACTTGAGCCGGCGCTGGATCACCGAAGTGAGGACGGGATCGATCTCGATGCTCATGCGCCGCGATCCGTAAGGATCAGGGTTCCGAAATCGTCGACCGCGATGGCGAACCCGGCGGGCACGAAGGCCGTGGTGAGCGGAGTGTCGACGATCGCCGGCCCGTTGCCCTGGAACCCGGCGGGAAGCGTCGCTCCATCCAGGGTTTCGATATTCTCGAACGCATCGCGGTCCGGAAGATAGACATTCCGCATGCCTTTCGACACCGGTTCGCCACGCCCGGAAAGCGGTCTGGCGGCCGGTTTTTCCGTGGTTCCGAATGCCGCGAGCCGGACGCCGATCAGCTCGACCGGCGTTTCGCCGTCGGGCAGCGCGTAGCCGTAAAGCCTGTCATGGGCGGCATGGAACGCCGCGGTCATCGCCTCGATATCGGTGAGCGTGGAACGGTCGGGGGCGCGGACCTCCACCTCGTGGTACTGGCCCGAATATCGAAGATCGAGGGCGAAGTCGAGCCGGTACCGGTCTTCCGGGACGTTCTCCGCCGCCAGCGTGGCGCGCGCCTCCGCCGCCATCGCGTCGGCCAGGCTCTCCAGGCGGCAAACGTCCGCGGTCGCCGTGTCGAACGGCGTCGCCAAAGACCGCACGAAATCGTGCCGCAGATCGGTTGCCAGCATACCCGCCGCGCAGAGGACGGATGCGACGCGCGGCACCATGATCCGGGTAATGCCGAGCTCGTGCGCGATCGCGGCCGCATGAATCGCGCCCGCGCCGCCGGCGCAGACCAGCGGGAATTCCCGGGGGTCGAGGCCGCGCTCTATCGAGATCTCGCGGATGGCGGAAGCCATGCCGACGGTCATGACGCGGTACATGCCGGCCGCGGCGGCGACCGTGCCGATGCCGAGGGGTCGGGCGATGTCCCGTTCGATCGCGTCCCTTGCGGCGCCGACGTCCAGGGTCATGCGTCCGCCGGCGAAACCGGTCGCGGACAGGTAGCCGAGCACGAGACTGGCATCGCTGCAGGTCGGGCGGGTTCCGCCCAGGCCGTAGCAGGCGGGCCCGGGCGCGGCGCCCGCGCTGTCGGGGCCCATGCGCAGCAGCCCGCCTCCGTCGATCCAGCCGATCGATCCGCCGCCCGCGCCGATGGTCTTGATGTCCATCGCGGGCAGCGCCATCGCGAACCGGTCGACGGTCTTGCCGTTGGCGATCGCCGGTCTCTCGTCGCGGACGAGGGACGCTTCGAAGCTCGTCCCGCCCATGTCGATGACGATGAAGCTGTCCTCGCGATGCGGGGCCGTGACGGCGAGACTCGCCGCCGGCGCCGCGGCGGGGCCCGACAGGAGCGTGGTCGCGGCATTGGCCGCGGCGGTCTCCGGCGCCGCGACGCCGCCGTTCGACTGCATGATCAGGAGAGGACCCGAGAACCCGGATTCGATCAGGCGGTCGTTCAGCCGCGCGACGTAGCGGCCGAAAATCGGCCCGACGGCGGCGGCGAGAACGGTGGTCGACGTCCGCTCGTAATAGCGTATCTGGGGAAGAATGTCGTTCGATGCCGCGACATAGACATCGGGTAGGCATTCGCGCATCCGATCCGCCGCGCTGCGCTCGTGTTCGTCATTGGCGTAGGCATGGAGTAGGCATATCGCCACGGCCTCGATGCCTTCGCGGGCGAAAATGTCGGCGGCCCTGTCGACATCCTCGATGACGATCGCCTGGCGCACGGTGCCGGCCCGGTCGATCCGTTCGCGGACCGGCAGGCGCAGACGACGCGGCACGATGGGCGTGGGCGCGGCGTACTTGTTGTCGTAGAGCTTCTCGCGAATGCCCCGCCGCATGGCGAGCGCGTCGCGAAACCCCGCCGTGGCGAGCAGTCCCGTTTTCGCCATCCCGCCGGTCAGGACGGCATTGGTCGTCACCGTGGTGCCGTGGACGATCCGCGCCGTGCCGGCGAGGAATGCCGAAATGTCGAGCCCTTCGCGATCCGCGACCTCGGCGAGGCCCCGCATGACGGCATCGGTCGGGTCGTCGGGCGTCGACAGGACCTTGTGGATACGGTCGGACCCGCCGCCGTCCATGACGTAGAAGTCGGTGAAGGTGCCGCCCACGTCCACGCCGATGCGAATTCCGCCGTGGACATTCG
>JAPPHW010000402.1 GCA_028820945.1 Defluviicoccus sp. | reverse complement strand
GCCGGGTCCGGCCAACATAAACCGGACAGCAATGGAACAAGTCCGGGCATGACGGAGACGGTGCGGTTGACCTCCCGCTCGTCAACCGGTCTTTGTAAGCAGCGTAATTTCCGACGGAAAGGCGAAACCATGCCCTCACCGCCCACTCTCCGCCACTTCTGCGACATCGCCGCCGAGCTCGGTCCGATCCGCGAGATGGGGGCGGGGCGCGCGGGAAGGCGGCGGATCATCCCGATCGTCGGCGGACGCGTCACGGGACCCGGCATCTCGGGACGCATCCTGAACCTCGGGGCGGACTGGCAGACGATCTTCGCCGACGGGACGGCCGAGCTCGACACGCGCTATGCCATGGAGACCGACGACGGCGCCCTTATCGAGGTAATCAATTACGGCTTCCGCCACGGACCGGCCGACGTCATCGAGCGCCTCGCGGCCGGCGAGGAGGTGCCGCCCGAGAGCTACTACATGCGCACCCAGGCGCGGCTGGAGACCGGAGACGCCAAGTATGGGTGGGTCAACCGGATGCTGTTCGTCGGCACCGGGGCGCGGCAGCGCTCGTCCGTCCGGATTTCCCTCTTCGCCATCGAATAGCCGCCGATCCGCCCCTTCCGGCGGACCATTCCCGCCTATAGCGTATCCGTTTCGGTTGAAGCGCCGGACGCAGCCCGATCGCAGCGCGTCCCTCGATACGGCGCTGGCGCGCCTACTCGGGATGAGGAGATTTTCCCTGTATTTCAACGATTGCCTCACCCTGAGTAGGCGCGACAGCGCCGTATCGAAGGGCGGGCTTCGGCTTCGCCGACCATGACGGTGAGGAGACGGGGGCAAAGGCGCTTCTATCTGAAACGGACGGGCTCTAGCGAACCGATTGTGCGGCGAAGCACTTGGGTTATGCTCGACCGGCGTTGAAGGAGCCCCGGGCGAGGGCCAAGTCGGGATCGAGGCATAGCCTTCGATTCCAATGCGGGAGGGCCGGGAAATGTCGCTGTTCGCCGATTTCACGATGACCAGCATCAACGTCCTGACGACCCTGTTCGTGTTCGTCGCCGCCGTCGTCTTTATCGCCGTCGCGGCGATGTTCGTCATCGACGTTACGCAAACCGCGGACGCGGTGCGGCGCAACTATCCCGTCATCGGCCGGTTCCGCCGCCTCTTCACCACCCTCGGCGAGTATTTCCGGCAGTACTTTTTCGCCATGGACCGCGACGAGATGCCGTTCAACCGGGCGGAACGAGACTGGGTCTACAAGTCCTCGCGCGGCGTCGACAACACGATCGCGTTCGGTTCGACGAAATCGCTCCTGCCGGCGGGCACGGTCATCTTCGTCAACTGCCCGTTTCCCAAGATCGACGAGGACAGCGAGCCCGCGCCGGCGCTGACCATCGGCCCCTACGCAAGGCACCCCTATGTCGCGCAATCCGTGATCAACATTTCCGGCATGAGTTTCGGCGCGATATCGCAGCCGGCGGTCCAGGCGCTGTCGAAGGGCGCCGCGCTGGCCGGCTGCTGGCTCAACACCGGCGAAGGCGGGCTCGCTCCGTACCACCTCGAGGGCGGCTGCGATCTGGTGTTCCAGATCGGCACCGCGAAGTACGGCGTGCGGGACGCGGAAGGCAATCTGAGCGAAGAGCGCCTGCGCGAGCTGGCGGGCCACGAGCAGATCAGGATGTTCGAGATCAAGCTCAGCCAGGGCGCCAAGCCGGGCAAGGGCGGGATATTGCCGGCCGCCAAGGTGACCGAGGAAATCGCCGGGATCCGCGGCATCCCGGCGCACGCGGATTCGATCTCGCCCAACCGCCACCTCGATATCGATTCGGTGGCCGACCTGCTGGACGCGATCGGCCGCATCCGGGAGGTCACCGGCAGGCCGGTCGGCTTCAAGACCGTGGTCGGCGCCTATGGCTGGATCGAGAGCCTGTGCCGGGAAGTCCACAAGCGCGGCATCGAGTCCGCGCCCGATTTCATCACCGTCGATTCCGGCGACGGCGGCACCGGGGCGGCGCCGATGCCGCTGATGGACAATGTGGGCATGCCGATCAAGGAGGCGCTTCCGGTCGTCGTCGACATCCTCACGCGCTACGGTTTGCGCGACCGCGTCCGGACGATCGCGTCGGGCAAGCTGATCACGCCGGCCGAGGTCGCGTGGGCCTATTGCGTCGGCGCCGACTTCGTGGTGTCGGCGCGCGGCTTCATGTTCGCGCTCGGCTGCATCCAGTCGCTGAAATGCAACAGGAACACCTGCCCCACCGGGATCACCACCCACGACCGCCGGCTTCAGCGCGGCCTCGATCCCGAAACCAAGTCGGTCAGGGTCAAGAACTTCGTCGAGAAGCTGCGCTACGGCACCGGGATCATCAGCCACTCCTGCGGCGTTTCCCATCCGCGCGCGCTCAAGCGCTATCACTGCCGGATCGCCTCGGGAGACGGCAAGTCGATACCCCTCGACGAACGGTACCCGGTTCCCGACATATATCCCGAATACGCGTCCCGCGAAGCCTCATAGGAAGGGCCGCGAACCGATCGAGGAACATGCGATGAGCACCGTCGATCTCGCCGCCGCCGAAGCGGCCGGCACACCGATGCGGGCGTCCGACCTGCTGGTGCGGGCGCTGGAAAACGAGGGCGTGAAGTACGTCTTCGGCGTGCCCGGCGAAGAAAATCTCGATTTTCTCGATTCGCTGCGGACGTCGAGCATCGAGCTGGTCCTGACCCGGCACGAGCAGTCGGCGGGCTTCATGGCCGCCACCTACGGAAGGCTGACCGGCAAGGCCGGCGTGTGTCTGGCGACGCTCGGGCCGGGCGCGACCAACCTGGTCACCGCGGCGGCCTACGCCCAGCTGGGCGCCATGCCGATGACGATGATCACCGGGCAGAAACCGATAAAGTCCAGCAAGCAGGGCCGGTTTCAGATCGTCGACGTGGTGTCGATGATGCGCCCGATCACCAAGTACGCCAAGCAGATCGTCAATGGGAACACGATCCCGAGCGTCGTCCGGGAGGCGTTCCGGCTGGCCGAGGAAGAGCGGCCGGGCGCGGTGCATATCGAACTGCCCGAGGACATCGCCGCCGAACCGGTCGACGCCCAGCCGCTGTTTCCGGCGACAACGACACGGCGGCCGCATTGCGACCCCTCGGCCGTCGACCGCGCCGTCGAGATGATCCGCGCCGCCAGGCACCCGCTGCTGCTGGTCGGCGCCGGCGCCAACCGCAAGCGCATCATCGCGGCGCTGGAGGCCTTCGTCGGCAAGACGGGCATCCCCTATTTCGACACCCAGATGGGCAAGGGGGTCATAGGCCGGTATGGCGATCTCCATATCGGCACGGCGGCGCTGTCGGACGGCGACTATCTTCACTGCGCCATCGACCGCGCCGACCTGGTGATCAACGCCGGCCACGATGTCGTCGAGAAGCCGCCCTTCTTCATGGAGCACGGGGGCAAGAAGGTCATCCACGTCAATTTCAGCCCGAGCGAGGTCGACGAGGTCTATTTTCCGCAACTCGAGCTGGTCGGCGACATCGCGTCCACGTTCGAGCGCCTCGCGGAACGGCTGGAGCCCGAGCCCGGGCACGATTTCGGCTATTTCATGCGGGTGCGGGACGAGGTGACGGGGCACATCGCCGAGCGCGCCGACGACGGGTCGTTTCCGCTGCTGCCCCAGCGCATCGTCGCCGACGTGCGCGCCGTCATGCCGCCCGACGGCATCGTCGCGCTGGATAACGGCACCTACAAGATCTGGTTCGCGCGCAACTATCCGGCCCTGCAATCGAACACGGTGCTGCTCGACAACGCGCTGGCGACCATGGGCGCGGGGCTGCCGTCGGCGATGATGACCGCCATGCTCTACCCGGATCGCCGGGTGATGGCGGTCTGCGGCGACGGCGGCTTCATGATGAACAGCCAGGAGCTGGAAACCGCCGTGCGCCTCGGCCTCGACCTCACGGTCCTGATCCTGCGCGACGACGCCTACGGGATGATCCGCTGGAAACAGGCCGACGCGGGCCTGCCCGATTGGGGGCTCCGATACGGCAATCCGGATTTCGTCGATTATGCCAACAGCTACGGCGCGGCGGGCCACCGCGTCGCCGCGGCGGACGAATTCGCCCCGCTGCTCGAACGATGTTTCCGGGACGGCGGCGTCCATCTCGTCGAGGCGCCGATCGACTATCGCGAGAACCGGCGCGTGCTGATCGACGAGCTGGCGGAGCGCGTCTGCCTGCTGTGATCCCGGGCGGGGGCCGCGGGCGCGGCGGTCCGCCTGTCCATTGTGGAAATGTGCGGCCTCGAGGAATATCGTAGGATTTCTGTCGGACTGCCCATGCCCGGAGACGCGGAGATCATGCGGGGCGACATCGAAACGCGGCGCGGGGTCGCCCGGCCCGGACAGCCGGTTTCCGACCCGTCCGAATGGCGCGGTGGCGAGCTGGCCGCGCGAACCGGGTGGTTCCTGCGCCTGGACGACGGCGAGATCGGGGACCTGTTCGCGATGTGCCGCGCGGTCAGGGCGGTTGTCGGCGAAGACCCCGACAGGCTCATCGACTTTCCCCCGGATGCCTTCGACCTCGGCCGCTTCGCGGACAGGCTCCCCCACATCCGCCGGGAGCTGAAGGACGGCGCCGGCGTGGTCATGCTGCGCGGCCTGCCGGTCGGGGACATGGAGCCCATCGATGCGGCGATCGCCTACTGGGCGATCGGCCGGCAGCTCGGCGAGCCGATGTCGAACAACCCGCAAGGCGATCTGATCGGGCACGTGACGGACCTGGGCAAGGACTACCGCGACCCGGAGGTGCGGGGGTACCAGACGCGCGCGACGATGGACTACCACTGCGACCAATGCACCGTCGTCGGGCTGTTGTGCCTGCGCACCTCGAAGTCCGGAGGCACGTCCAAGATCGCGAGCTCGGTCGCGGTCTACAACGATCTTCTGGCGCGCCGGCCCGACCTCGTACCGGTGCTGACGAAGCCGCTCTGCTGGTCCAAGCACGGCGAGGTCGACGCCGGGGAAGCGCCCTACTACGAGAGCCCGGTGTTCAATTTCCTGGACGGCTATCTGTGCACCTCGTTCGGGCCGACGCACATCCTGAAGGGCCACGATTTGCCCGGAACGCCGCCTCTGACCGACGCGCAGCTCGAGGCCTTGCGCCTGGCCGAGGATCTCGCGGAGGAAAACCGTTACGAGCTCGATTTCGAGGTCGGCGACATCCAGCTCCTCAACAACTTCGTCATGCTGCACACGCGAAACGAATACGAGGACTGGCCGGAGCGGGAGCGCAAGCGGCTGCTATGGCGCCTGTGGCTCGCCGACGACGGGTTGAGGCCGCCTACCGCCTACGCGCTGCAATGGCGCCGCGGCGTCAGGCTTTCCAGCACGGCTGGACGCATCCGGCTGTCGTGACGGCGACGCTCGAATCGAATCTCAACGAATGAAGGGAGCCATCATGTCCGGAACGCTTAAATATCTCGCCGCCGGGGCCGTCTTCGCCTCGGCCGCCTTCGGGCCGGTTACGGCCCAGGCGGAAACCGTTCGGATCGCCAACTGGGTGCCGTCGGTGCACCACATGACCAACACGCTCGCCGACTGGGCCGCCTCGGCAACGAAGGCGTCCGGCGGGAAGCTGAAGCTGACGGTCGACAAGACGGCGCTCGCCAAGCCGCCCGGGCAGTACGACCTCGCGGTCAACGGCATCCGCGACGTGACCT
>JAPPHW010000283.1 GCA_028820945.1 Defluviicoccus sp. | reverse complement strand
CCTTCCGGCACGTGGACGTGGATGTCGCGCTTTTCGAACACGGTCGGTTTGATACCGAACACGGCGCTCCGCGAGCGCACGTAGCTGCGCGCGGCCTGCACCGATTCCTGCATCACGTCGCCGAGCTTGCCGGTATGCGCGATGGTCCCCTTGCCCGGCAGGATCACCGCCTCGACCGACAGCATCTCGCCGCCGATCTCGGTCCACGCAAGTCCGGTGGTGACGCCCACCAGGTCCTCTTCCTCGACCTCGCCGAAGCGGTAGCGCCTGACACCGGCGTATTTCTCGAGCGAGCGCCTGGTGACCCGGACCCGCTTCCGGTCCCCCGTCAGAACCTCCTTGATCGCCTTGCGCGCCAGGTTGGCGAGCTCGCGCTCCAGGTTCCGCACCCCCGCCTCGCGGGTGTAGTAGCGGATCAGGTCGCGCAGCGCGTCGTCGGAGATCGACCACTCGCCTTCCTTGAGCCCGTGCGCCTTGACCTGCTTCGCGATCAGATGGCGCTTGGCGATCTCGACCTTCTCGTCCTCGGTGTAGCCGGCGAGCCGGATGATCTCCATCCGGTCCATCAGCGGCTGCGGCATCCGGAGCGTGTTGGCCGTGGTCACGAACAGCACGTCGGACAGGTCGTAATCGACCTCCAGATAGTGGTCGTTGAAGGTGTTGTTCTGCTCGGGGTCGAGCACTTCCAGCAGCGCGGAGGAAGGATCGCCGCGCCAATCGGCGCCGAGCTTGTCGACCTCGTCCAGCAGAAAGAGCGGGTTCGACGTCTTGGCCTTCTTCATGCCCTGGACGACCTTGCCGGGCATCGAACCGATATAGGTCCGACGGTGGCCGCGGATCTCCGCCTCGTCGCGCACCCCGCCCAGGGACATGCGCACGAAGTTGCGCCCCGTGGCGCGGGCGATCGACTTGCCGAGCGAGGTCTTGCCCACGCCGGGCGGGCCGACCAGGCAGAGGATCGGGCCCTTGACCTTGCGCACGCGCTGCTGCACGGCGAGATATTCGACGATTCGCTCCTTGACCTTTTCCAGCCCGTAATGGTCCTCGTCCAGCACACGCTGAGCGCCGCCGAGGTCGCGCTTGATCTTGGAGCGCTTCTTCCACGGAATGTTGAGCAGCCAGTCGAGGTAGTTGCGGACCACCGTCGCCTCGGCCGACATCGGGCTCATCGACCGCAGCTTCTTCAACTCCTGGAGCGCCTTCTCGCGCGCTTCCTTCGACAGCTTGGTCTTGGCGATGCGCTCCTCGATCTCGCCCGCTTCGTCGCGGCCGTCCTCGCTCTCGCCGAGCTCTTTCTGGATCGCCTTGAGCTGCTCGTTGAGATAGTACTCGCGCTGCGTCTTCTCCATCTGCCGCTTGACGCGGTTGCGGATGCGCTTCTCGACCTGGAGGACGCCGATCTCGCTCTCCATGAAGCCGTAGGCGCGCTCCAGCCGCTCCTCGACGCCGACCGTCTCCAGCAGCTCCTGCTTCTCCGAGATCTTCAGCGCAAGATGCGAAGCGATGGTATCGGCGAGCTTGCTCGGATCGTCGATTTGATTAAGTGAAACAAGGACTTCCGGAGGAATTTTCTTGTTCAGCTTTATGTACTGCTCGAACTGCTTCACCACCGAGCGCGACAGCGCCTCCAGCTCGTCCGGATCCTCGGGCGTGTCGTCGACGATCTCGGCTTCCGCCTGGAAATAGTCGTCGGTCTGGGTGAATTCGACGATCCTCGCGCGCCGCGATCCCTCGACCAGGACCTTGACGGTGCCGTCCGGCAGCTTGAGCAGCTGCAGCACCGTGCCGACGGTGCCGAGCGCGTGGATGTCCTCCGGCGCGGGGTCGTCCTGGCTCGCGTTCTTCTGGGCGACCAGCAGGATCTGCTTGTCGTCGTTCATCACGTCCTCAAGCGCGCGCACCGACTTTTCGCGGCCGACGAAGAGCGGCACGATCATGTGCGGGAAGACGACGATGTCCCTCAGCGGAAGGAGCGGGAATACGGGGCGCGGGGAATCTGACATGACGCGATCCGGACCTGTTCAAGCGGGCCCGCCGCCGGGCACGGCGCAGGGCACTCGGGAGGAGAGATTAACATGGATTGGACGCCCGAAACTTCAACCCCGGCGACTCATGCCGTGGAGCCGCTTTCCTCCAGCCGGTCCGCGTAGATGTAGAGCGGCTTGGCGCGACCCTCGACGACCTCGCCGTTGATGGCGATCTCCTCGACGTCGTCGAGCCCGGGCAGATCGAACATGGTCTCCAGCAGGATCGACTCGAGGATCGAGCGGAGTCCGCGCGCGCCGGTCTTGCGGCTGATGGCCTTGAGCGCGACCGCTTTCAGCGCGTCCTCGGTGAAGTTGAGCTCGACCTCCTCCATCTCGAACAGCCGGCCGTACTGCTTGATCAGCGCGTTCTTCGGCCGGGTCAGGATCTGGACCAGAGCGTCCTCGGTCAGATCCTCCAGCGTGGCGATCACCGGCAGCCGGCCGACGAATTCCGGGATCAGGCCGAATTTCAGCAGGTCCTCGGGCTCGATCCCGCGCAGGATCTCGCCGGTCGCCCGGTCGTCGGGGCTCCTGACGTCCGCGCCGAAGCCGATCTGGGTCCCCTGCCCGCGCGCCGAGATGATCTTCTCGAGCCCGGAGAACGCGCCGCCGCAGATGAACAGGATGTTGGTGGTGTCGACCTGCAGGAACTCCTGCTGCGGGTGCTTGCGCCCGCCCTGGGGCGGCACCGATGCGACGGTGCCTTCCATGATCTTGAGCAGCGCCTGCTGGACGCCCTCGCCCGAGACGTCGCGGGTGATCGAGGGGTTGTCCGACTTGCGCGAGATCTTGTCGACCTCGTCGATATAGACGATGCCGCGCTGGGCGCGCTCCACGTTGTAGTCGGCCGCCTGCAGCAGCTTGAGGATGATGTTCTCGACATCCTCGCCCACATAGCCCGCCTCGGTCAGCGTGGTCGCGTCCGCCATGGTGAACGGCACGTCGAGGATGCGCGCCAGTGTCTGGGCCAGCAGGGTCTTGCCGCAGCCGGTCGGGCCGATCAGCACGATGTTCGACTTGGCGATCTCGATCTCGTTGTTCTTGGTGCCGTGCGCGAGCCGCTTGTAATGGTTGTGCACGGCGACCGAGAGCACGCGCTTGGCGTGGTCCTGGCCGATCACGTAATCGTCGAGGACGGTGCAGATCTCGCGCGGGGTCGGCACGCCGTCGCGCGACTTGACCAGCGTGGTCTTGCTCTCCTCGCGGATGATGTCCATGCAAAGCTCGACGCACTCGTCGCAGATGAACACCGTCGGTCCCGCGATGAGCTTGCGGACCTCGTGCTGGCTTTTGCCGCAGAAGGAACAGTAGAGAACGTTCTTGGAATCGCCGCTACCGGACTTGTTCATCTAAACCTCGTCGACACTCGGCGCCGCCGTGAGTCTAACCGAGCCCGCGACACCCGTCCATCCGCAAAGTCCGCCGACCGCGTTCCCGTCCCGTTTCCGCCGCCGTCGCATGGGCGGGAACGGCGCTCCCGCCACGCGGAATCCGCGCCGCCGGAACCGGGAGGGCACGACGGGGGCGGTCGCGATGTCGCAAACGACGAAATTGATGTCGATCTATTACTGAAGACCTCATTCTTGATACATACCAATATTGAAGTAACTTTATTGCATTCTAGAGGACTGCGGCGCGAGCCAATGAAAAGCAAAAACTTCGATTTGAATCTCTTCAAGGTCCTGGTCGCCCTCTACGAGGAGCGGAACGTCAGCCGGGCGGCGATCAGGCTGGGCCGGACTCAGTCGGCGATCAGCAATTCGCTGAAAAAGCTGCGCGAGTTCATGAACGACCCCTTGTTCGTCCGCGCGCCGGAGGGGCTGGTCCTGACGCCGAAGGCACGGGAACTGGAAGAGCACGCGCGAGCCGTCATCCGTATGACCGAGTCCGCCCTCTTCGACCATGACGATTTCGACCCGGTGAACGCGAGCGGTACGTTTCGTATCGGCGCTCCCGACCGGCTCGGGCTGCCCGTCATATTGCCCCTGTTTCAGTCCCTGCACACGCTGACGCCGAACACGTCGCTCCACCTGATGACGACCGATCGCGAAAGGGCGTTGTCGCTCCTCGACTCCGACGAGGTGGACCTCGTCTTCGGTTGGATCGACGATCCTCCGGCCCGGTTCGATACCCTCCTGATGTTCCGGGAAAGGTTCGCCTGTTTGTGCAGGAAGGACCATCCGATCCTTCGCTCCGACGAATCTCCGGACCTCCCGATGGTCCTGTCCTTTCCGCACCTCGTGGTGAGCGTCGCCGCCGACAACAAGGCCGCGTTCGACTTCGTGCTGGCCCGGATGGGAGAAAAACGCGACACCGCGATCCTGGTGCCCCATTTCCTGATGGTCCCCAACCTGCTCAAGGAAAATCACCTGATCGGCGTCTACACGCAGAGGATCGCCGAGCGTCTGGCCCGCGACTTCGATCTCGTCGCGCGGCCTTTGTCGCCGGAGGTGGAACCGCTGGACCAGTACATGGTCTGGCACAAGCGCTACCAGGCCGACGGAAGGCATCGCTGGTTCAGAGAACAGATGGCGATCGCTTGCGGGCAGGCCTGAATTCGGCATCTGTCCCGCGCCGGGGCTAGAAGGTGTATCTGAGCGAGAGGATGCCCCTGGTCTCCCGGGTGTCGACGATGCGGACGGCGCCTGCGTCCGCCCTGGCCCGCGCATGGTTGAGGCCGAGATTCGCGGACAGCCCACGGGCGATGTCGTACTGGGCGCCGAGTGCGGCGGACACCTCGTTGTCGTTCTGGATCCGGCCGTAGTGCGCTTCCAGGGACCAGCCCAGGACGCCGGTCTTTCCTCGAACCCCGGTCGAGACATATCGGCGGACCGCATCTGGTCCGCCCGAGGACAGGCTTTCGTACCCGAGACCGGCATCGAATGACGTGCTGCCGAATATGACCTCGCCGACCGCCGCGACCGTCGTGCTGTGGAATTCGGTCGGTGAATTCTCCGGGACGTAAACGCCGCGGCCCGCGCGCAGCGTCACCCGGTAGTCCGTATCGTTTATGGGCCGGCGGAAGGTCGCGCCCGCCTCAAAGTCGGCGTCCTCGTCGACCACCGCGCTGACGACCCAGGGGCCGAATCGGACCGTGTAACTTCCGCCCCATTCGGCGAGGCCGCCGAGCGCGCCGTCGAATTCGAGCTCTCCGTTCCCCGCGCCGCGCCGCCGGCGGGTCTGCTCCCGGACGATCCCGGACACATTGCCGCCCGCGATCGTGCCCCACGCGCTGCCTCCCGAGAACGCCACGTTGTCCACGTAACGCTTGTCGGGGCGCGAACCGAATCGCTCGTCCGTCGCGTATTGTCCGAAATAGGCGGCACTGACGCGCCAGCGGTTTTGCAACTGGACCAGCGCGCCCGCCTGGAAGTTGCCGATCAGCCCGGCGGAGGCGTCCTCGTCGTCCTCGAAGTCCAAGGCCACAGGCGAGTCGAGGAGCCCCTTCAACGTGAGCGTGATATCGCCGATCTCGGCCGCGAGCGGTTCCTCCACCGACGACAGGCGCTCGTAGTTGAGCGGGATGTCCTGCGCCGCGGCGAGCTGGGCCACAGCGGCGACGGCAGCGGCTGCCACGACCGCCCGGCCGCGGTTCGTTCCGATCATCCGCATGTCCCTAGCCCATCTTTAACATTGAGTGCAAAAAGCGATGCAAAGTCAGTGGGGTAAGA
>JAPPHW010000078.1 GCA_028820945.1 Defluviicoccus sp. | reverse complement strand
CGACCTGTCGGGGCGGACCATCGACCGCTTCGCGGAATCCGGCGTCGACGAGGTGTTGTCCTGGTGCCCCAGCTGTCAGGTCCATCTCAGCGAAGCCGCGCTGGAGACGCATGAAGGCGCGGGCGATTCGCCCTTCGACCTCACCCCCTTCGTGATCTGGCTGGAAAGCCGGCTCGACGATCTGCGCCCCCTGATGACGCGGCGGGTGGAGAAACGGGTCGGGCTGCACGAGCACCCGGGCGTCGCCGGCATCGCCGAGGCGGCCGAGACGATTCTCCGCGCGATCCCGGGGCTCGACTTCGTCGATCTCGCGCAGCCGCGCGTCGGCTATATGTGCAACACGCTCTCGGCGCTGCCCGACTACAAGCGGGACGTGCACGCCGAACAGCTGGCGGCGGCGGAGGCCGCGGGGGTCGACGCGCTGGCCGGGATCTACCACGCCTGCCACCGCGAGCTCTGCAGCCACGAGCGCGACTGGCCGTTCGAGGTGGTCAACTTCATGGAGCTCGTCGGCGAGAGCATGGGGCTGGCCCGCCCGGACCTCTTCAAGCGGCTCAAGATCATGCAGGACGCGGACACGATCCTCGCCGATTCGGCCGACATGATCGCCGAGTACGGGCTCGATGCGGAGCGCGTGCGCGAGGTCGTGGTCGGCGCGATGCTGTCCGAACAGCCGCTGCCGCTGGGTCGTTCCTAGCTGCCCGAGCCGAGCGCCTTTTCGAGGTCCTCGTTCAGGTACTCCATCGAATCGCCGCTCAAGCCCCGGAGGCACTGCCCGACCGTCGCGACGATCCGGTTCGCGGTCTTGAACTTGCAGAGGTCGTAGGTGAACCGCGCGAAGCCGATCGCGGCATCCGACACGCCGTCGCGCTTCGCATCCGCGACCATCGACGCCCACAGCGCATCGGCGTCCCCGGCCGGCAGCGCGTTCGACATCCGGGTCATCAGCCGCACCGCCGGCATCCGGTCCGGCTCGCGGTCGACCATGGCGTTCGCAAGCCGCCGGGCCTCGCCGGTCGCCCATGCGATCTCGCCCGTCGTCTGGGGGCGCAGATCGTCCGGGTCGGCGACGGGGACGGCAGAGACGACCTCGCGGATGTCGATTCCTGCCGCTTCGAAGCCGTGTATGTCGATCAGCGCGCGCGGAATCGACATTTCGACCGACACATGCGTACGCGCGGCCGTCACGGTCACCTCATGCGTGAGCGGAATCGACATTTCCGTGCCGTCGCGGCGGTGCCCCACCAGGGCGATCTCCTGTCCCTCGGCGAGACGATATCCGCGGCCCGGCTGCGGCACGCGCCGGCCGGGCTGTAGACAGAGAGTCGGCATTTCGGCGCGGCATGTCCCGCCATCGCAGGCGAGCGCGACCGGCCGGTCGGTGGAGAACAGGGCCAGCACCTGCGGCGCGGCCCCGGCGCCGGACGCGGCGAAGACGGCGGGCGATGCGAGCAGGGCGGCCGCCAGGGTCCGGCGGAGCGCGCGAGTTTTCATCGGTTCCCTCCCACGGCAGCGGGCGACGAAATTCCCGTCATCCTAGAACGGACCGTTTTCGCCGGTCCATCGAAATCCCCCGCGCCTATCTTCCGACGGGTCCTTCCTTCTCCTGCTCGCGCAGGCGGAAGCGCTGCATCTTGCCGGTTTCGGTCTTGGGCAGGCCGGGGACGAACTCGATCTCGCGCGGGTACTTGTAGGGCGCGATCTCCGCCTTCACGAAATCCTGCAGGCGCTGGACGGTTTCCGCGCCGGCCTCCGCGCCTTCGCGCAGCACGACGAACGCCTTGACGATGTTGGTGCGCGCGGGGTCCGGCTTGCCGATCACCGCGCATTCGGCGACGGCCGGGTGGTCGAGCAGCGCCGCCTCCACCTCCGGCCCCGAGATGTTGTAGCCGGACGAGATGATCATGTCGTCGGCGCGCGCGACGTAGCGGAAATACCCGTCCTCCTCCATCGCGTAGACGTCGCCCGGATAGTTCCACCCCTTCCGGACATAGACCTGCTGGCGCTCGATATCGTCGAGATAGCGGCAGCCGGTGGGACCGCGCACCGCGAGCAGGCCGGGCTCTCCGGGCGGCAGGTCGTCGCCCGCCTCGTCGACGACCCGCGCCCGGTAGCCCGGTATCGCACGCCCGGTGTAGCCCGCGCGCATCTCTTCCCGCCGGGCGGCGACGAAGATGTGCAGCATTTCCGTAGAGCCGAGCCCGTCGACGATCGGGATGCCGGTGGCGGCATGGAACGCCTCCCACGTCGCCTTCGGCAGGGTCTCGCCGGCGGAGACGCATTTGGCGAGGCTCGAGAGATCGTGCCGGCCCGCGATGTCCGCCATGACCCGGTAGGCCGTCGGCGCGGTGTAGAGGCTCGTGATCCGGTAGCGTTCCACCGCCTCGACCATCTCTTCCGGCGCGACGGGGCCCGGGAAGAAGCGCGTCGAGGCGCCGAACCGCATCGGAAAGGTCGTCAGCCCGCCGAGCCCGAAGGTGAAGGCGAGCGGCGGCGTGCCCGCGAACACGTCCTCCGGCGCCGACATGTCGAAATAGCGCGGAAAGCAGTCGCACATCGCGATCACGTCGCGGTGGAAATGCATCGTCGCCTTCGGATTGCCCGTCGTCCCCGAGGTGAAGGCGATCAGCGCCATGTCGTCCGCCGCGGTGTCGCAGTTCCGGAATCCGGACGGCTTTTCGGCGGCCGCCCTGTCGAGCGAGGCGCTGTCCGGCCGGTCGCCGAGCGGCGTGAAGGTCAGCAGATGCTTGAGGAGCCCGCCGGTGCGGTCGCGCGCCTCTTCCATTTCCGCGATCAGGGAGAGGTCGCAGAGCGCGTGGCTTATCCGCGCCTTTTCGACGATGTGGACCAGCTCTCGCGCGCGCAGAAGCTGCATCGTGGTCACGCAGATGCCGCCCGCCTTGAGCACCGCGAACCAGCAGGCGACCAGCATCGGCGTGTTGGCCGAGCGCAGCAGCACGCGATTGCCCGGCACCAGCCCGCAATCCTCGACCAGAACGCGCGCGATCCGTTCCGACAGGTCCCGCAGCGCGCCGTAGGTCCAGGTCGTGTCGCCGAGATGGAGGACCGGACGGTCGCGGTGGCCGGCGGCGGCGGTATCGTCGAGCAGGATCGCGCCGCAATTCATGCGGGACGGGTAGGCGCGGAGCTCCGGCAGGCTATCGTAGTCGAATTCCGGCCAGAGCTCCCGGGGCGGCAGGTTCTCCGCCGCGAACCGGTCGACATGGGCGCTCGGACCGCCCGGCTCAGACATGGGTTGCTTCCATTGTCCCCGTTTCTCCGCCGCTGCATAGCGGACTACAATATGACGCCCGAAGTGAAAAGGCGGCAAGCCGTGCCGGAACGAGGGAGCGGCGTTACCGTCCCGGATCGCAGTCCCGAGAAGGAGCATCCCATGCCGCGCGTGAGCACCAGGCGCCGGATCACCCTCCCCGCCGACCAGTGCCGGGAGGCCGGGATCGGGCCGGGCGATGAGTACCGCAGCTACGTCGCCGACGGACAGATCACCATCGTGCGGAAGACCGCCGGCACGGCCAAGGGTCTCCTGCGCCATGTCGCCGGCGATCCGACCGTCAGCGACGAGGAGTCCCTGGAGGATGCGCTGGAGGCACACGCCAGGGTCGGTCTACGCTCCACGGTTGCAACCGAGGCGGACAAGGCCTAAGTTCACCGCATGAGCGCCGAAATCGTCACCATGCTGGGCGGCTTTGCCACTTTGCTCGCCGCCGGCGGCACGTTCGCGATGCTCATGTTTGAGCGGTTCGCGCGGCTGGAGAGCCGGGTGGATGCGCGCATGGACCGGGTGGAGAACAAGGTCGACGACCTCGCCCGGGAGGTTTCGGAGCTGCGCGGCGAATTTCGCGGCCGGTTCGTTCCTCTGCCGGCCGCCGAATAAGCCCCCGTAATTCTCCGCCCGCCTCAATTCCCCGACAGGGTCTGCCCGGCGACGATCAGCTTCTGGATCTCGCTGGTGCCCTCGTAAATGCGGAGCGCGCGGATCTCCCGGTAGAGTCGTTCGACCGGGTTGCCGACGATCACGCCCTGGCCGCCGAACACCTGGACCGCCTGGTCGACCACCTCCTGCGCGGCCTCCGTCGCGTACAGTTTCGCGATCGCCGCCTCGCGGGTGACCCGGCCCCGGAAACGGTCCTTGGTCCAGGCCGAGCGGTAGACCAGCAGCGCGGCAGCGTCGATCTTCACCGCCATGTCGGCGATCTTCTCCTGGATCAGCTGGGTCTCCGCGATCGGCTTGCCGAAGGCGATCCGGGACCGGCTGCGCGCCAGCGTCTCGTCGAGCGCGCGCCGGGCGAAGCCGAGCGCGGCGGCGCCGACGGTCGAGCGGAACACGTCGAGCGAGGCCATCGCCACCTTGAACCCGTCGCCGGGCCCGGCCAGCATCCGCGTCGCCGGCACCCGGCAGTTCGACAAGCGGACGGTGCCCAGCGGGTGCGGCGCGATGACCGGAAAACGCTCCGGCACGCTGAGCCCCGGCGCATCGGCGTCGACCACGAAGGCCGACAATCCCTTCGCGCCCTCGCCCTCGCCGGTGCGCGCGAACACGACGTATTGCGAAGCGATGCCCGCGTTCGAGATCAGCGTCTTCTCGCCGTCGAGCACGTAGTCCGCGCCGTCCGCCGTCGCCGTCGTCGTCATCGCCGCGACGTCGGAACCGCTGGACGGCTCGCTCAACGCGAACGCCGCGATCCGCTCGCCCGACGCCGTTCCCGGCAGGTAGCGCGACTTCATCTCCCCGGTGCCGAACAGCGAGATCGCGCCGGTGCCGAGCCCCTGCATCACGAAGCAGAAATCGGCGAGCCCGGAACGGCGCGCGAGGATTTCGCGGATAAGGCAGAGGCTCCTCACGTCGAGCTCTTCCGTCGCGCCGCCGTGCGATCCGGGCACGCAATAGCGCAGCCATCCGCCATCGGCGAGCAGCCCGACGAGCCGGCGGCAGAGCGCATCGAGCGCTTCGTCGTCGTGCGGCTCCTCGTCCTCCAGCGGCGCGACGACGTCCCCGGCCCACGCCTCGACCTCATCCGCGAGCGCGCGATGCGAATCGTCGAAGAACGGCCAGTCGAGGAAGCTGCGGTCCGGCATCAATCGCCCTCGAAGACCGGGCGTTCCTTCTTGGCGAAGGCGTCGTAGGCGCGCCGGAAGTCCTTGGTCTGCATGCAGATCGCCTGGGCGTCGGCCTCGGCGTCTATCGCGTCGTCCAGCGCCATCGGCCATTCTCGGTGCAGCATCTGCTTGGTCATCGCGTGCGCGAAGGTCGGCCCGTCGGCGAGACGTTTCGCTTCGGCCCGCGCCGTCTCCAGCAATTCGCCCGGCGGACAGATGCGGTTGAAGAAGCCCCATTCCAGCGCTTCCCGCCCGCTCATGCCGCGCCCCGAATAGAGCAGCTCGGCGGCGCGGCCCTGGCCGATTATGCGGGGCAGCACGCTGCACGCCCCCATGTCGCAGCCCGCGAGACCGACCCGGACGAACAGGAAGGCGATCTTCGCGTCCTCGGTGCCGAAGCGCATGTCGGATTGCATCGCGATGGCCGCGCCCGCGCCGGCGCAGATCCCGTCGATCGCGGCGACGATCGGTTGCGGGCAGGCGCGCATCGCCTTCACGAGGTCGCCGGTCATGCGGGTGAAGTCGAGCAGTTCGGGCGTGTCCATCCGGACCAGCGGGCCGATGATGTCGTGCACGTCGCCGCCGGAGCAGAAATTGCCGCCG
>JAPPHW010000370.1 GCA_028820945.1 Defluviicoccus sp. | reverse complement strand
CGATCACCTCGTCGTCGCGGATCGAGCCGCCCGGCTGGATCACCGCCGTCGCGCCCGCCTCCGCGGCGGCGATCAGCCCGTCCGCGAAGGGGAAGAAGGCATCCGATGCGACGGCCGAGCCGATCGTGCCCGGCTGCGCTTCGCCCGCCTCGCGCGCGACGTCCGCGGCCTTCAGGGCCGCGATCCGCGTCGAGTCGACCCGGCTCATCTGGCCCGCCCCGATGCCGACGGTCGCCCCGCCCCGGGCGAAAACGATGGCGTTCGACTTGACGTGCTTGGCGACCGCGAAGGCGAACAGGAGATCGCGGCGCTCGGCATCGGTCGGCGCCCGCTTCGTCGCTATGCGGAGCTCCGTTTCGCCGGCCCTCCCTCCGTCGCGGTCCTGCACCAGCAACCCGCCGGCGACCGAGCGGATCGCAAGGCTGGGGCCGGTCGCATCCGGCATCGCGCCGGTCGTGAGGACGCGGATATTGGGCTTTTCGGCGAATACCGCGCGCGCGGCCTCGTCGATTTCCGGCGCGATCGCCGCCTCGACGAAGATCTCGGTTATGGCCCGGGCGGTCGCCTCGTCGATCTTCCGGTTGGCGGCGATAACCCCGCCGAAAGCGCTGACCGGATCGCAGGCGAGGGCGCGCGCATAGGCCTCGGCCAGCGTATCGGCGACCGCCGTGCCGCAGGGGTTGGCGTGCTTGATAATGGCGATGGCCGGGCGGTCGAACTCGGCGACCAGTTCAAACGCCGCGTCGGCATCGCCGAGATTGTTGTAGCTGAGCGCCTTGCCCTGGACCGGAACGGCGGAAGCGGCGCCGGGCCGCCCGGGCGGGGTGCGGTAGAGCGCCGCCTCCTGGTGCGGGTTCTCGCCGTAGCGCAACACCTCCGCGCGGGTTCCGCCGAAAGCGATATGGCGGGGGAACGGTATATCGACCTCGCACGCGAACCATTGCGAGATCGCGGCGTCGTAGGAGGCGGTTCGCGCGTAGGCCGCGGCCGCGAGGCACCTGCGGAAATCGAGCGTGGTCCGCCCGTCGTTCTCCGCCAGCTCGCGGACGATCCCTTCATAGTCCTCCGGGTCGGTGGCGACGACGACGAACTCATGGTTCTTGGCGGCGGCGCGGATCAGGGCGGGTCCGCCGATGTCGATCTGTTCCACCGCCTCGTCGCGGTCCGCGCCGCCCGCGACGGTTTCCTCGAACGGGTAGAGGTTGACGACGACGAGGTCGATCGGCGCGATCCCGTTCGCCTCCATCGCTTCCCGGTGGGCGGCGAGGTCGCGCCGGGCGAGGATGCCGCCATGGACCGCCGGGTGCAGCGTCTTGACCCGCCCGTCCATCATTTCCGGGTAACCGGTGACGTCGGAGACGTCGCTTGCTTCGAGGCCGGCGTCGGCGAGCGCCCGCGCGGTGCCGCCGCTCGCCACCAGCGCGATGCCCCGTTCGACGAGCGCGGAGGCGAATTCCACCAGCCCTGTCTTGTCGGAAACCGAGAACAGCGCCCGCTTCACCGGTACCCTATCGCTATCGGTCATCCTCGCTCCCTGCCTTGCGCGCGCCCGTCCAGAAGCCATTCCGCGAATTCGCGCACCGCGCCCTCGCCGCCGCCGCGCCCCGTCGTGTAGCGGGCGACCGCGCGAACCGCCGGAACCGCGTTGGGGACCGTCGCGGCCAGCGCGACCGCCTCCAGCACCGGCAAGTCGTTAAGGTCGTCCCCCATATGGGCTACCGCGTCGAAGCCGATGCCGAGGCGTTCGCACAACCCGGCGAGCGCTTCCCGCTTGTCGTCGACCCCGACGAGGCAATGGGCCACGCCGAGCACCTCGGCACGGCGCTCGATGGCCGCCGTCCGGCTCGCGGTGACGAAGGCGACCTCCAACCCCGCCTCGATCAGCATGCGGATGCCGACTCCGTCATGGACGTGGAAGGCGCGCCATTGCTTTCCGTCCTCGCCGTAATAGAGCGTCCCGTCGGTCATCACCCCGTCGCAGTCGAGGCTGACCAGCCGGATACGGTCGCGGATGTCGGTGGCGTCGCTCATCGTGCGCTTTCGGCGGCGAGCGCCGCTTCCACCAGCGCCACGTCCTCCGGCCGGTCGACGCCGATGGAGCCCGGCGGCACCGGCGCGCAGGCGATGCGCTCGCCGTGCTCGATGACGCGGATCAGCTCGATGCTTTCCGCGCGCTCCACCGGCCCGCGTTCCCAGGCCTGGAACCTGGCGAGCGCGGCGGCGGTGAAGGCGAACATGCCGACATGGATCCTTCGCGGCGCCGACTCCGCGAAGTCGAGCGGCACCGGCAGCCGGGTGAACGTCATCACGCAGCCGTCGAGCCCCGGAACGAGGTGGACGACGGAACTGTCGGCGCATTGCTCGGGCGACGCCTCCTCCAGATAGCAGGTCGAGACTTCGATCCCGCTATCGCGGACGCGCTGGAGCGCATCGACCACGACATCGATGCTGGCCGGATCGATCAGCGGCTCGTCGCCCTGGACGTTGACATAGATGCCGGCGGGCCGGCGTTCCGCGACCTCGGCCAGCCGGTCGGTTCCGGTGGCGTGGGTCGCGGAGGTCATCTCGCAGTCGATTCCGTGCTCCCGGCAGACCGCCGCTATGCGCTCGTCGTCGGTCGCGACCACGACATGGTCCACGGTCGTCGCTTGCCGCGCGCGTTCCCAGACCCGGACAACCATCGGCGTGCCCGCGATCGGGGCGAGCGGCTTGCCCGGGAACCGGGTCGAGGCGTAGCGCGCCGGGATGACGGCGAGGACGGGCAGGCTGCCGGTCATGGCAGGGGGTCCTTGCGGGATCGGTCGCGGCTGAGAATAGTCGCGCCGTTGACCGAGCGCGAGGGGACCGCGACAGCCGATGACCGAAACCGTTGTCTTCGATCTCGATGGAACGCTCGTCGATACGCTGCCCGACATCGAGGCGGCGGCGAACGCGGCGCTCGCCGCCGAAGGACGCCGCGCGCTGACGAGCGAGGAAGTCCGTCAACTGATCGGCAGCGGCGGCCGGGTGCTCATGAAGAACGCCTTCCGGGCGACCGGCGAGGCGGCATCCGAAGCCCGGATCGACGCCGCATTCGCCGCCTACATCGCGGCTTACGAGGAATCGCCGGTCGCGGGCAGCGCGCCGTTTCCCGGCGTGCACGCGGCTCTGGAATCGCTCTCGGCGCGCGGAACGCGGCTCGCGGTCTGCACCAACAAGCCGGAACATCTGGCCGGGCTGGTGCTGGAGACGTTCGGTCTTGCCGGCTATTTCGCGGGCGTCGTCGCGGGCGACACCCTCCCTGTCAGGAAGCCCTCTCCCGAGCCGCTGCTTGAGGCGGTCGCGCGGGCCGGCGGGACGGGGCGGCCGGCGGCGATGGTCGGCGACAGCCCCATCGACGCCGATGCGGCGCGCGCCGCATCGATTCCCTTCGTCGCGGTCAGCTTCGGCTACAGCCCGGTGCCGGCGTCGGCGCTGGGCGCGGACGCGGTGATCGACCGTTTCGATGCGCTCGCGGCCGCGCTCGACGGGCTTGGGTAAGGCCCGCCTCGATCCTATCTTCACTGGGCCGGTCCCGAAGGGAGAGGATGACATGTCCGAATTCGCCCATCATGCGCTGTTTCCGCTTTCGGACGACGCGACCCCCTACCGCAAGCTGTCTTCCGACCATGTGGGCGTGGAGCGTTTTCGCGGCGAGGACATTTTGACGGTCGAGCCCGAAGCGCTCGGTCTGCTCGCGGAGCAGGCCTTCTTCGACATCTCCCATTTTCTCAGGCCCGGCCACCTCGCCCAGCTTCGCGCCATCCTCGACGACGACGAAGCCTCCGATAACGACCGCTTCGTCGCCTACGACCTCCTGAAGAACGCCAATATCGCGGCCGGCGGCGTGCTGCCGATGTGCCAGGACACCGGCACCGCGATCGTCATGGGGAAGAAGGGCGAACGGGTGTGGACCGGAGGCGACGACGAGGCGGCGCTCGCCGCGGGCATTCACAAGACCTACACCGAGCGCAACCTCCGCTATTCCAATCTGGCGCCGATCGGCATGTACGAGGAGGTCAACACCGGGACCAACCTGCCGGCCCAGATCGAGATCTACGCGGCCGGGGGCGGGGAGTACGGTTTCCTGTTCATCGCCAAGGGCGGCGGGTCGGCCAACAAGTCCTTCCTGTTCCAGGAGACCCCGGCCCGGCTCAACCCCGAGAGCATGCTGCGCTTCCTCGACGAGAAGATCCGCACGCTCGGCACCGCGGCCTGCCCGCCCTACCACCTCGCCATCTGCATCGGCGGCATGTCGGCCGAGTTCAACCTGAAGACCGTCAAGCTCGCCAGCACGCGCTATCTCGACGGCCTGCCGACCCGGGGCTCGGAACGGGCCCATGCGTTCCGCGACCTGGAGATGGAGGAACAGGTCCTCGAAATGACCCGGAACATGGGCATCGGCGCCCAGTTCGGCGGCAAGTATTTCTGCCACGACGTCCGGGTCGTCCGACTGCCGAGGCACGGCGCATCGCTGCCGATCGGGCTCGGCGTCTCCTGCTCGGCGGACCGGCAGGCGCTCGGCAAGATCACCCGGGAGGGCGTCTTTCTCGAACGGCTCGAGACCAATCCGGCGCGGTACCTGCCGGATGTCGACGAGTCGGCGCTCGGCGGCGAGGTGGTGACGATCGACATCGACCGCCCGATGGACGAGATCCGGGCGACGCTCGGCCGCTACCCGATCAAGACCCGGCTGTCGCTGACCGGCTCGATGGTGGTCGCAAGGGACGCGGCGCACGCGAAGATCAAGTCGAGGCTCGACGCGGGCGAGGAAATACCCTCCTATCTGCGCGACAAGATGGTGTACTACGCGGGCCCGGCGAAGACCCCGGAAGGCTACGCCTCGGGCTCGTTCGGCCCCACCACCGCGGGGCGCATGGATTCCTTCGTCGCGCAGTTCCAGAAGGCGGGCGGCAGTTACGTCATGCTGGCCAAGGGCAACCGCTCGCCCGAGGTTACCGCGGCCTGCAAGGAATATGGCGGCTTCTATCTGGGATCGATCGGCGGCCCGGGCGCCCGGCTCGCGCAGGACTGCATCACCAGGGTGGATTGCATCGAGTATCCCGAGCTCGGGATGGAGGCGGTGTGGCGGATCGAGGTGAAGGACTTCCCCGCCTTCATCGTGGTCGACGACAAGGGCAACGACTTCTTCCGTGCCCTCTGAGGAACCGGTCCTCCCCGATACGATCGAGCCCGGCGTCGTAACGCTCTTGTGCGGCAGCGCGGCCGGCGCGGTCTCAGCGAGGCTGGGCCTCCCCTATGCCGGGCCGGGCAACAAGTTCTGGCCGGTCCTCGCCGAGGCCGGGCTGACCCCGCGGCGGTTGTCGCCCGCCGAGTTCCGCGAACTGCCGCGTTACGGGCTCGGCCTCACCGACATCAACAAAACCGAGTGGGGCGCGGACTCCGACCTTACCGGCAGAGGCGACGACGCGAAGGCGCTGCGGGCGAAGGTCGAGGCGTTCCGGCCGGCGATCCTTGCCTTCACAGCCAAGCGACCGGCGCAGGTCTTTCTCCGGGCCGCGTTCGGCGTCGGGCGCGTCGATTACGGAGTTCAGGAAGCGCGTCTCGGCGACACCGAAATCCACGTCCTGCCGTCACCGTCGGGGCTCGCGGTCCGCTGGTGGGACCCGTCGTTCTGGTATTCGCTCGGGGCGCGGCACCGGGAGAGATTTGAGGAGCGACGTTAGAGCCTGTCCGTTTCAGGTAGAAGCGCCTTTGCCCCCGTCTCCTCACCGTC
>JAPPHW010000055.1 GCA_028820945.1 Defluviicoccus sp. | reverse complement strand
CCGATCCTCGGCGGGTCCGGCATCATCTCCGGCAACTTCACCGTACAGTCGGCGCGCGACCTCGCCCTTCTGCTGCGCGCCGGCGCATTGCCGGCGCCGCTGACGGTGCTCGAAGAGCGCACCGTCGGGCCCGGCATGGGCGCCGATTCCATCCGCGCGGGGAAGATCGCGAGCGTGCTCGCCATCGTGATCGTGATCGCCTTCATGGCGGCGGTCTACGGTGTGTTCGGCTTGATGGCCTGTATCGCGCTGACGCTCAACATGATCCTGATCGGCGCGGCGCTGTCGCTCCTGCAGGCGACGCTCACCCTACCGGGGATCGCGGGAATCGTGCTGACGATCGGCATGGCGGTCGACGCCAACGTGCTGATCTTCGAACGAATACGGGAGGAACAGAGAAACGGCCGAACGCCGATTTCGGCGATCGACGCGGGCTATCAGCGCGCCTTGACGACGATCATCGACGCGAACCTGACCACTTTCATCGCGGCGGTCCTCTTGTTCCAGTTCGGCTCGGGGCCGATCAAGGGATTCGCGGTGACGCTCGCGATCGGTCTTCTCACGTCGATGTTCACCGCGATCATGGTGACCCGGCTGATGGTCGTGACCTGGCTCCGGCGGCGCCGGCCGCAAGTCCTGCCTCTCTGAACCGCGGAAGGCCGGCATGCGTCTCATCAGGTTCGTACCGACCGGAACGAAGATCGATTTCATGCGGTGGCGCCGGACGGCCGGCATGGCGTCGGCGGTTCTGGTGACGCTGTCGGTCGTTCTGTTCCTGGGCGTCGGGCTCAACTACGGCATCGATTTTCGCGGCGGCATCCTGATCGAGATCAGGACCGAGGGTCCGGCCGATATAGGCCAGCTCAGGTCGGAACTATCCACTCTGGACCTCGGCGAGGTGGAGCTCCAGGAGTTCGGCGAGCCGACCGACGTATTGATCCGCATCGAGCGCCAGACCGGCGAGGAGCGCGAGCAGCTCAAGGCCGTCGAGGTGGTGAAGGAAGCCCTCGGTCCCGGGGTCGATTACCGCCGGGTCGAGTTCGTCGGGCCGAAGGTGGGGGCCGAGCTGATCGAGGCGGGGATCACCGCGGTGCTGCTCGCGCTCGCGGCGATGCTGATCTACATCTGGTTCCGCTTCGAATGGCAGTTCGGCGTCGGCGCGGTCGTCGCGCTGATGCACGACGTGATCCTGACCATCGGGGTGTTCTCGCTGCTCGGGCTGGAATTCAACCTGTCGACGGTGGCCGCGGTGCTGACCATCGCCGGATACTCGATCAACGACACCGTGGTGATTTACGACCGGGTGCGCGAGAACCTGAGGAAGTACAAGACCCTTCCTCTCGACGATTTGCTGAATCTCAGCGTCAACGACACGCTTTCCCGGACCATCCTCACCAGCGTGACCACGCTTCTCGCGCTGCTCTGCCTGTTCTTCTTCGGCGGGCAGGTGATCAAGGGCTTCAGCTTCGCGATGATCTGGGGGGTGATCGTGGGCACCTATTCCTCGATCTGGGTGGCGGTGCCGCTTCTGGTCTATATGAAGCTCAAACGCGGCGGTCTCATCGTGGGCGAAATCGACGACGACCGTCCCGCGGGGAGCTAGGCCCGGTGACCGAAGTCGCCCCGGTCGATCCGCGAGGGCGCAGCGTCATTCAATCCTATGGCGGGGGCCGGTTCAGGATATCGGGGACGGTGGTCTCCGGCTCGGCGATCGTTCTGGTCGACGCGTTTCTCGCGTGGCCGGAAGGCGACCGTGGGGACATATCGGTCGCCAGCCTCGAGCCCGTGCTCGATGCGGAGCCGGCGGTCGAAATTCTGCTTCTCGGAACCGGGAAGACGATACGGCCTCTCGATCCCGAGCTGCGCGCCGGCCTCAAGGACCGCGGCGTGGTCTGCGATGCGATGGATACGGGCGCCGCGTGCCGCACCTTCAACGTGCTCGCCGGCGAAGACCGGCGGGTTGCCGCGGCGCTGATTTCGACCGTCTGAAGGCGAATCGAAACGGGGGCCACGAAGGCCCCCGTTCGCGGTTTGGCTTTCCTGTCGGCCTAGAAGATGTTCTGGGCCGAGGTCATCGCGTACAGCATCGGGATCGACAGCATCGTGTTGGTCCGCGAGAACAGCATCGCGCGCCGTCCCGCCGCCGCCTTGGCCGCGTCGTCCGGGGCCTCGACGATGCCCAGCGCGACCTTCTGCGCCGGCCAGATGATGAACCAGACGTTGAACCACATGATCGTGCCCAGCCACATGCCGATGCCGATCTGGGTGTGCCTGGCGACGTCGTCGGTCAGACCGATCAGGACCGCCTCGACGAAGTAGCCGTTCAGCAGCGCCAGGATGATGCCGGTGACGATCGTCCACATCGCGCCCCAGCGGAACCAGAACAGCGCCGCCGGCGCGATCACGCCGGTGATCGCCGGCCGCTTGTCGGCGTCGATCTTCGGCATGTTCGGGATCTGGACGAAATTGAAATAGTAAAGGATGCCGATCCACATGATCCCGCCCAGCACGTGCAGCCAGCGGAACAGGAACGACCACCACGCCAGGTCGAACGCGACGCCTTCGCCGTGCCACCAACCCACGACGATGAGCAATACGACCGCCAGCACCACGCCGGCGATAATGGTGTTGTTGAGGTTCTCCAGGATCTTCGCCATTTCCTCCCCCAAGTTCTCGCGGCCGCGGTGGACGCAGTCCGCACCCCAGTCCGGTATTCCGCCTAAGTTTCGGCGCGCAACCGAGTCGCGTCAAGCGGCCCGCGCGGCCCCACCGGTCCCGAATACCGCCTCCGCGGCGCGAAAGCCGGACCGGATACTACCCTCGATTGTCGCCGGCAGACCGGTATCCGTCCAGTCGCCGGCGAGCAGCAGGTTGCGGATCGCGGTACGGGTTTTCGGCCGTCGGGCAATTTCGGCCGGCGTCTGCGCGATCGTCGCCCGGCGCTCCTTGATGATCCGACAGGGCGGAACGCGATCCCGTGGGCATCCGAGGACAGGCGCGATTTCGTTCCAGAGAAAGTCCGCGAGATCGTCTCCGGACCGGTCGATCAGCCGGTCGGCGGCGCTGGCCGTAACCGAGATGGAATCGTCCCGGGCGAACAGCCATTGAGCCTCCGTGCCGGTGAGGCCCAGGAACGGCATGCTCCAGGGAAGCTCGACGGGCTCTCGCAGGCGGTAATGCGCGTTCAGAATGGGGTTGGACCGAGTCGGTGTGCCGCATTCCGGCAGGAGCGCCGCGCAGATATCGGGCGGCACCGCGAGGACCACCGTCTCGTCTTCTCCAACGCCGACCGTGTCCTCGGCGAATGTCAGGGCCGCTGCCCGGCGGTCGTCGAGAACGATGGCGCGGAGCCGGGTATGGAAGCGGATTTCGGCGCCCCTGTCCCCAAGCGTCCTCAGTACGGGATCCACCAGGGCGGCGGAAAGCCCCTTCCCAAAAAAGAACGGCCGGCAGGCCTTTTCGCCCCGCAGGAAGGTCTCCCCGATCATGCGCCAGAGGAGTCGGGCCGAACCTTCGGTCGCATCGGTATTGAGCACCGCGCGGCAGAGCGGCTGCCAGAATCGCTCGTAAAGCCGGCCGCTCGGGTCCACCCGCTCGCCGACCGAATCGTCGGGTCCGGCCACGGCGAGACGGACGATCTCGAAATAATCGGCGACGGTGGAGCCCAGCACGCGGCGGTTCCGGTCCAGAAGCCAGAACGGTATCGGGCCCGGACCCGGAGCGACCCGCCATTTTTCACCGCTCGGAACGTCGACGAAGGGGAAGGCGGCGGGAGCGATTTCGGTCACCGCATCCTCCGAACCCGCAGCCGCGAGATACCGCCGGGTGGCCTCGTTGGCACCGAGCATCATGTGGCTGCCGTTGTCGATCGTGCACCCCAGGCTCTCGTCGAAGAAGGATCGGCAGCGCCCGCCGGCGTGAGCGGCCGCTTCGTATACCGTTACCCGGGCTCCCGCGAGCGAGAGGTTCAGCGCGCAGGCAAGGCCCGAGAGCCCGGCGCCGACGACATGAACCCCGCTCACGCCGGACCCCGGCGAGGAAGGCGGACCTGAAGCCATACAGCGATGCGGTCGAGCGCGGTCAGGCTCACCGTATCGACCGTGGGACCCGCTTTCCGCAAGCGGCGCGCGAGTCTGCGCCGTTCCGCGATTTCGGTCGTCGCCGCGAGCCGGAGACGCGGATCGGGGATCGAGCGGGCGACCGGGAAAGCCTCCTCGAGCGTGGGTTCGATCCGGTCCAGCATACGATCGATCACGTCCCGAAGTCCGGAAGCGGCGTTCCGTGCGCCGAGATCCCCTGGGGCGACACCGGCCGACCACATCCAGTCCCCGGGAAGGTATACCCGCCCGTGCGCGGCGAACTCGGCGCGGCAGTGTACGATCAGGTCGAGCAGATGCGCCGCCACGCAGAAGGCCTCCAGATGCCGACGGAACCCGGCTTCGACTCCGGACGCCTCGCCGAACCGCGTTGCGACGGGGGCGACCGCGAAACCGGCATACGACACCAGATCGCTCCAGTTTCGAAATCGCCCGGGAGAGACCGCTTTCCGGTGCGCCTCGTAGCAGCGTTTCAGCACCGGATCGTCCAGGCCTTCGGCGAACCCTCCGAGCGCATCGGCGCGTTCCTCGACCGGCCGGGCCGTATCGTCGGCCAGCGCGCGCGCGTCTTCGAGCGCGGCGGCACCCGCGAAAACGTCCGGCCAGGCGTCGAAACGGCGTGGATCCAATGGCGTCGTCGGGCGCATCGCCGCAATATACGCCCGTTCCGTGAGACGAAAATGCTGTCCGATTCCCGTTCCTATTGCGCCCAGGAAGTGCGCCGCCTCGACCGCGAGCGCTACCTCGCCGCGCTGTTCGCCCCGGGCAGGCGACGGGACGCGCTGTTCGCGCTCTACGCCTTCAACCTGGAGATCGCCAAGACCGCGGAAGTCGTTTCGGAGCCGCTGCTGGGCGAAATCCGGCTGCAATGGTGGCGCGACGCCATCGACGGGCTCTATGACGGGTCGATGCGCGAGCACCCGGTCCTCGCGGCGCTTGCCGAGGCGATCGAAGCCTGGGACCTGGAGCGCTCCCGGTTTCACACGATCCTCCACGGGCGCGCCGCCGATCTCCGCGAGCGGCCGTTCGCCGACCTGGACGCGCTTGAGGAATACGTCGCGGAAACCGCCGTTCCCTTGGTCGAGCTTGCCTGTCAGGCGCTCGGCGTGGAGGACGAGGAGACGATGCGCCTCTCCCGGGAGGCAGGACTCGGCCTCGGTCTCGCCGGCGTGTTGCGGGCGATACCGTTTCACGCTCGCCAACGACGGCTCTACGTGCCCCTGTCGCCGATGACCCAAGCCGGAATCGCCCCTGCCACGCTTTTCGACCGCAGCCCGCCGGAAGCCTTCGCCGAGGCCGTGAGGCCCGTCGCGGTCCGTGCCCGGTCGCACATCGCCGGACTGCGCCGGCGGCGTCACGATATTCCCGTCGCGGCGCGAGCGGCTTTCCTTCCGCTGTCGATGTCCGAGGCGTATCTGCGGCGTCTCGCCCGGAACGGCCATGACGCCTTCGATCCGGGACTCGCGTTCTCGCCGTTCGCCGTTCAGGTCCGGATCGGTTGGGCGGCGATCGCCAGACGTTATTCGGCCGCGTCCGATACCGGACCCGACCAGCGATCGAGGTCGATCAGCGCCCGCTTGCAGTAGGCCCGCTTGCGGTCGCGGCCGCGCTTGCGTTCCGCGAGCGGGGGCAGCAACCCGAAATTGACGTTCATCGGCTGGAACACGTCCGCTTCCGCGCCGCCGGTGATGT
>JAPPHW010000207.1 GCA_028820945.1 Defluviicoccus sp. | reverse complement strand
GCCTCGATGGCGCTGGTCTACGACACCGCGTGGTTCGCGCTCAGGGAACGCGGCCGCTACGCGGACGGGGAGACGGTGCTGATTCTTGGCGCGACCGGCGGGGTCGGGCTGGCGGCCGTGCAACTCGCGAAGGCGCTCGGGGCGAAAGTGCTGGCCGGCGTCTCCAGCCCGGCGAAGGCCTGCATGGCGCGCGATGCCGGGGCCGATACCATCGTGGATCTGGCGCGCGACGACATCCACGACAGTTTGCGCGAACAGGTCTATGCCGCGACCGGGGGTCGCGGCGCCGACATCGTGATCGATCCGCTCGGAGACGCCATCTTCGATGCGGCGATCCGCGCGGTTGCCTGGTGCGGGCGGCTGGTCGTCGTCGGGTTCGCCGCCGGGCGAATTCCGACGATTCGGGCCAATTACCTGCTGGTCCGCAACATCGACGTGGGCGGTCTGCAGATCGGCGATTACCGCAAGCGCCGGCCGGACCTCACCGCGCGCTGCTTCGAAGAAATCTACGCGCTCTACGAGGCGGGCAGGATCGCGCCCCTGCCGACGCGCGTACTGCCGCTTGAGAAATTCGCCGACGCGCTCGCCGCCATCCGAGACCGTACCGCCCACGGGAGGATCGTTCTCACGCAGAACCGGAGAGGCTAAGCGGCCGGGCTTTCGCTGAATTCCCTTCGCAACCCTTGCCTGCGCCCGCTGCCGTCCGCAAGATCGGCCGATGGAGATCCGGTCGGTCGCGGTGATGGGGGCGGGGCATGGCGGCTATGCTGCGGCGGCCGACCTGACGCGGCGGGGGTTCGAGGTCCGGCTGCACGCACGCCGGGACGAAAGCCTGGAGCCGATCCGCGCCAACGGCGGGATCGACGCCCGCGGCATCTTCGAGGGGCGCGAGATGCCGGCCCTGCTGACCACCGACGTAGCCGAGACGGTCGCCGGCGCGGACCTCGTAATGCTGGTCGTTCCTTCCGTCGCGCACGCCTACTACGCCGAACGACTCGCCGGCGTATTGAAGGAGGGAGTGCCGGTCTTTCTCGATCCCGGCCACACGGGCGGCGGGCTTCATTTCCAGCGCGAGATGCGCCGGGCGGGACACAAGACGCCGCTGGAAACCTGCGAAACCGTGACCCTGACTTTCATCAGCCGGATCAAGGCGCCGGCGACCGTGGGTATCTACGGCTACACAAAATCGCTGATGTTCGCGGCGCTTCCCGGCAGGGCGACCGCGCGCCTGCACGAAGCGGTCTCGCCGCTCTTCCCCGAGATTCGCCCCGCCTCCAGCGTGCTGGAAACCGGGCTCGCCAACATCAACGCGGTCTTCCATCCCCCCGGGATGCTGCTGAACGCCGGATGGATCGAATCGACCGACGGCGATTTCCTGTTCTACCGGGAGGGCATCACCGACGCGGTGGGACGGGTGACGGCGGAGATCGACGCCGAACGCCTCGCCGTCGCCCGCGCGCTCGACGTTCCCGCGACCCCTTTCCTTGAGATCTTTCACAACGCTGGTCTCACCACCCGTGAAGCGATGGAAAGCGGATCCATCTCGGAAGCCTGTCGGGACAGCGCGCCCAACGCGACCCTGCGCAGCCCGCCCTCGCTCGACCACCGTTACGTGCACGAGGACGTGGGCTACGGTCTGGTCCCCTTCGCCGCCTTCGGTCGGCTCGCCGGGGTGCCGACCCCCACCATCGACAGCCATATCGCACTGCTCTCCGCCGCGACGGGGATCGACCACGCGGCCGAGGGGCTGACGCTCGAGCGCATGGGGATCGCCGGGCTGGACCCGGTGGCGCTTCACCGCCTGGTCCGGGACGGCGAGGCATGACCGCGTTCGGGGTGAGCTTCGACGGCTTCGCCCCGTTCGACGACGCGCTCGCGCTCGCACGCCGGGCCGAGGAGGCGGGCGCGGATAGCCTGTGGATGGCCGAGCATCTGGGCTACCGCCAGTCTCTTGTCTCCTGCACCGCCTTTTCTCTCAAGACGGAGCGAGCGACGGTCGTCCCCACGGCGATCAGCCCCTATCTCTGGTCGCCGGTCTCGGTCGCAATGGCGATGGCGACCATCGCCGAGGCGGCGCCCGGACGCGCCGCGCTGGCGCTCGGCTCCGGCAACCCGATGTTCCTGGCCGAGGCCGGCGCGAAACTCGAACGGCCGCTCGTCGCAATGCGCGAGTTCATCGCCTGCCTGCGCCAGCTCTGGTCGGGCGAGGCGGGCGCCTACGAGGGCGGGATGTTCCGCCTCGACGGCATGCGGATGGCGTTCCGACCGCCCGAACCGGTCCCGCTCTACGTCGCCGCGATGGGGCCGAAGATGCTGCGGCTCGCCGGCGAGCTCGCCGACGGGGTGGTGCTGTCCGCCGGTCTGACGACCGGATACGCGGCCGAGTCCCTCGCCATGGCCGCCGCGGGCGCCGAAGCCACGGGCCGCAACCCCGCGGCGATGCGGCGCGCGGCCTATCTCTACACCGCAGTCAACGACGACCGGACAGCCGCCATCGACCTGCTGCGCCCGAAGATCGCCTTCATGATGCGCAACGACTTCGTCGCCCCGAGCGTCGCGGGCTCCCGCATCGCCATCGACCGCGACGCGGTGAAGGAGGCGATTTCGCGGCGCGACATGGGTGCAGCGGCGGCGCTGATCCCGGACGAGGCGGTCGAGGCCTTCGCGGTCTGCGGAACCCCGGAGGATTGCGCGCGACGCATCGCGGAATATGAGGTGGCGGGGATCGATGAGGCGGTGCTGCTGATCGTGGGCGATTCGAACGGCGAGGCGGCGGCGCTCGACCTGCTGCGCGCTCTCAGCCGATGACGATGAGCCGGTCGTTGTCGGTGGCGTCGGACAGGAGATCGGCGCCGCCCTCGCCCGCGACCAGCACCATGTCCTTGAGCTGCATGCCGTAGCCGTAGCCGGTCCGGTAGACCAAGGGCTCGAACCCCATCACCGTCCCGGCCTCCAGCACCGTGTCGTCATGCGCGGCGAGATAGGGCGCCTCGTGCAGGTTGAGCCCGATCCCGTGCCCGACGAAGGCGATGGGCGGCAGGCCGAGCTTGCCGAACTCGGCGAGGAAGGCGGCGTAGATGTCGCTGGCCACCGCGCCGGGACGGATCGTGTCCAGCAGCATGTGCTTGCAGCCGACGAGATTGGCCCAGATGCGTTCCGCGTGTTCCGGTGGCTCGCTGACCACCGCGGTGCGGCAGACCCCGGCGTGGTAGCCGCCGATCATCGCGAAGATCTCGACCCGACAGACGTCGAGCGGCCGCAGCACGCGGTCCGTCGGCCCGACATTGGGGAGCTCGCTGCGCGGCCCCGTCGCCACGATCATCAGCCGGAACTGCTCCGCCCCCTGCTCGTAGACACTCCTCGTGAGCGCCGCGCCGAGATCCATTTCGGTATCGCCCGGCGACACCGCCGCGAAAGCATCGCCGATCGCCTTGTCGGAAATCCGCGACAGCCGCCGCAACAAGTCGATCTCGTCCGGCGTCTTGATCCGTCGCATCCGGTCGAGCGCGGCGTCGATGGGAAGGAACTCGGCCGCCGGCATCGCCTTCTTCAGCCGCGCGAAATCGGCCGCCGGCAGGTAGTCGAGCTCGGTCCCGATCCGCGCCCGCGCGAGGCCCAGGCGTTTGAGCTCGTCGGCCAACACCGCCATCGCGTCGTCGGAGAACTCGCCCCACGCGCGCACCGGCACATCGCCCGCCCGCCCGGCGACGGTGGTCTCCTCCATGTCGACGCAGACATAAGCGGTCTCGCTCCCGCCCACGATCGCCATCGCGTGGCGCCAGCGCATGATCGGCTGCGAGGGAACGACGAATCCAGCGACCCAGCCGAAATTCTCGGGCGAGACCGCGACCGCGGCGTCGAGGCCGGCGCGCTCCATTTCATCCCTCAAACGGGCCAGCACGGGCTCACGCATCGTCCGTCTCCACACGGTAAAGCGCGACCTTGGCCTCGTCGATCTCGACTCCCATGCCGGGGCCGGTAGGCACGGGAACCGCCCCGTCGACATGGGCAAGCGGTTCCGCGATCAGATCGTCGACGTAATAGACCCCGCCGATGCGCCCGGCGCGGTGTTCGGCGGGCATCGAGACAGGCACTACGCAGCTCAGCACCACCGGCTCGGCGGCGGCGGCGAGCTGCAAATTGGCGAGGTTGCCGACTCCGGTCTCGACCGAGCCGTTGACGTTCGAGATCAGCCCCGCCGCGCGCGCCACCGCGGCCACCTGCATCGCCCGGTAGAGACCGCCCGGCTTGGTGGTGTAGATCGACACGATGTCGGCGGCCCGGCGCTCGGCGATCTCCAGCACGTCGCGCGCGTTCCACGCGCTCTCGTCGGCCATCAGGGGCACGCCGATGCCGCGCCTGACCTCGGCGAGACCGTCGATTCCTTCCACCGGCTGCTCGGCGTAGATCAGGTCGGCCCGCTCCATCCGGCGGATGATCCTGACCGCCTCGTAAGGCGTCCGGTAGCCGCAATTGGCGTCGACGCAGAGCCTGGTCGCGGGTCCCACCGCCTCGCGAATGCGCCGGACGATCTCGACGTCGCGATCGGGGTCGACGCCAACCTTGATCTTGATCGTCTTGATCCCCTCGGCGACCACGATCCGGCATTCCTCGACCGCCTCGTCGATCGGGAGCAGCCCGATCGAATGGGTGATCGGCACGGCATCGCGCACCCTGCCGCCGAGGAGCCGGTGCACCGGGACGCCGTAGGTCCGCCCGGCGAGATCGTAGGCCGCCATCTCGACCGCGCCCTTGGCGTAGGGGTAGCCCTTGATGGCCGCGTCCATCGCGCCGTGCAGCAGCGCCGGCTGCGCGGGGTCGAGGCCTATCGCCGCGGGCATCAGATAGGTCTCGACGACCACCCGCGCGGTGGCGGGCGATTCGCCGAAATAGCGCCCGTAATCGCCGCCCCAGTCCTTCAGCGCCGGCGCCTCGCCCCAACCGACCAGCCCGTTCTCGCCTTCCATCCGGACCAGGATGTAGCCGCCGATGGGTTCGGTAAGCCCGGTCCACTTGTGCTCACGGCGGGTCGGCAGGGATACCTGCACCGTCTCGATTCTGGCGATCTTCGTCGTCATCGCGGCCTCCTGTGTTCGGCCTATAGGGAAACCGGGAGCGACGCAAGGCGGGGGAAGCGCGGGAGCGCCGGGTATCGACCGCTCCCGTGCGATTTGGGAGACTGGCCGGCATGCGATCCCATCACGACATCGGCGGCATGGTCGCAGGGCCCGTCGACAGGACGGTCAAGGCCACCCCCGCATGGGCGCGGCTGGCCGAGGCGCTGCGCTCGCTGATCGACTCGCGCTATTGCCTTCACGAACAGCGCCGCCGGATCGAGGAGCTGGGACCGGCGGAATATGCGCGGCTCGGCTATCACGAGCTTCGTATAACCGCCATGGCGAAGGCGCTCGCGGAGAAGAACGTGATCGGCCAGGACGAGCTCGCCCGGCGCATGGACGAGCTGCGCAAGAGAGAGGGAGGAGCCTGATGGCCCGCGATTTCGAAGACCATTGCTGGAAGGACGCGATCCCCGCGGACGTGCTGGAGATCTACGCAGCCTACCGCCGGGAGGTCTATGTCGGGCGCAATCCCGCACTGCTCGCGATCGACCTCTACAAGCTCGTCTATCGCGGCGGTGCGAAGCCGGTGAACGAGCTGATCGACCGCTATCCGAGCGCCTGCGGCGTGTTCGCCCACGCCGCCATCGAGCCGACGAAGAAGCTCTTCGCGGCCGCTCGCGCGCTGGGGCTGCCGGTGATCTACACCACCGCCGCGACGAAGCGCGGCAGCG
>JAPPHW010000124.1:4500-5839 GCA_028820945.1 Defluviicoccus sp. | reverse complement strand
AAGCACCACGAACCTCCACCTTGCACAACAAATTGTGGTCTAGCAAGAACAAACCTACCAAGGATGGTGGTGGGCGCTGGGGAAAATCCGCCCACGTCAATATAATGTTCTTATTATGTTTAGCAATTGTATCGTCTGCGTTCGATAGCCCCAACACCTGTTCCCGGTCCGTTCGCGATTCGAATTGCGTGAATCGCGGGGATAGACACCAGATATGGTGGCTTCTCTCCGAACGATCCCGTCGTCAGTCCGAAGCGGACAGGGCCAGCCGGTCCGGGCGCAAGGGAACTTCGTCCACCGCGACCGCGAACGGCGCGAGCGCATCCTCGACCGCCGCGGCCACCGCCGCCGTTGCCGGCACTGTGCCGCTCTCCCCCACCCCCTTTACGCCGAGCGGGTTGTGGTCGGTCGGCGAATCGAGGTGAAGGATCGCGATGGGCGGCAGGTCGCAGGCGCCGGCGATCGTGTAGTCCGCGAGCGTCGTCGTAAGCGGCTGGGCTTCGCGGTCGAACTCGATTCGCTCGAGGATCGCGTTGCCGAGGCCGTGCGCGACGCCGCCCTGGACCTGGCCGTCGACGATCCGCGGGTTGATCATGCGCCCGCTGTCATGGACGACGACATAGCGGATGATCGTCACCCGGCCTGTCTCCGGATCGGCCTCGACCTCCGCGACATGGCAGCCGCTGGCGTAGCTCAGCGCGTCGAACGGCACCGCCGCGGTAGCCTCCAGCCCGGGCGCCGCGCCCGCCGGCAGGGCGTAGCCCGGCGTGCCGTAGACCGAATTGGCGAGCTCCGCGAACCCGACCGAGAGTTCGGCGACTCCCCGGACCCGCGCGCTTCCGTCCACGAGCTCGATATCGTCGGGCGCCGCTTCCAGCCGTCCGGCGGCAAGGGTCCTGAGCTTGTCGGCGACCTCGCGCGCGGCCAGCAGCGCGGACGAGCCGGCATTGACCGCCTGACGGCTGGCCGATGCGCCGATGCCCATGGCGATGGCGCCGGTGTCTCCCATGACCACCTCGATCGATCCGGGCTCGACGCCCAGGCTGTCGGCGCAGATCTGGGCCAGCATCGTGCGCGTGCCCTGTCCGATGGCAGTGGCGCCGGTGATCAGGCTCACCCGTCCCGACGGGGAAACGCGCACGGTCGCCGCCTCGAACGGCCCGCGCCCGGTTCCCTTGACGTAGTTCGCGAGCCCGATGCCGAGATGGCGTCCCTCGGCGCGCGCCGCGGCCTGTCTGGCGCGGAAATCCCTCATGTCGGCGGCTTCGAGCGCGGCTTCCAGGCAGGCCGGGTAGTCGCCGCTGTCGAGCACGATCCCGGTGCCGCTGCGCGCCTTGAG
>JAPPHW010000124.1:0-4400 GCA_028820945.1 Defluviicoccus sp. | reverse complement strand
GCGTTGTAGGAGAGGTTGAGGCCGCGCGCGGTATAGGCGCCGTGGTCGTGGATCATCGTCCCCCTGACCGCGAGCAGCCGCCCGTCCGCATCGACCGCCGCTTCCATGTCCCAGTACTGGTCGCGCTCCTGGGTGGTGGCGGTGAAGTGCTCGCGCCGATCCTCGATCCACTTGACCGGCCGTCCGAGCCTGCGCGCCGCGTGGGCGATTGCGATGTCCTCGGGATAGACGACGAGTTTGGGGCCGAACCCGCCGCCGAGATCGGCCGCGCGGACGACGATCCGGTGCTCGTCGAGACCCAGTGCCGCCACCAGGGCGCGCAGCGCGCCGTGCGGCGCCTGGCAGGACAGCCAGACCGTCAGGCGGTCGTCGAGCGGATCGGGCACGGCGACGACGCCGCGGCATTCGATCGCGAGCCCGAGCCCCTTGTGCTGGCGGAGCGACACGGAGACCCGGTGCGGGGCGGTGGCAAAAGCGGCGTCGACGTCGCCGTAGCCGATCTCGTACTCCGCCAGCAGATTGTCGTCGAGATGGCGGTGCGCGGCCGCGGCCCCGGGCGCCAGCGCATCGCGGCAGTCCGACACGGCGGGAAGGGCGCTGTAGTCGACATCGACCAGCGCGGCGGCGTCCTCGGCTGCGTATCGGGACTCGGCGATGACCGCGGCCACCGGTTCGCCGACATGGCACACCTCTTCCTCCGCCAGAATCTGGCGGTCGAGAATGTGACGATAGGCATCGCTCGGCAGCGCGGTGACCAAACGCCGGGCGGCGAGATGCGGGGCGAGGTCGGCATGGGTCAGCACCGCCGCCACGCCCGGCACGGCCTTTGCCGCCTCCGTGTCGATGCCGGCGATTTCGGCATGCGCGAACGGGCTCCTGACGAAGCAGGCGTGCAGCATTCCGGGCAGGTGGATGTCGTCGACGAAGCGCCCTGCGCCGCGCAGCAGAGGCGGGTCCTCGAGCCGCGCGATCGGCTTGCCGATCAGCGTGCCGGTCAGCTTCCCCGCCCCCGCTCGGTGACCACGCGCTCGAACGCGGCGAGGGTTTCCTCGCTGACATGGTGCTCGATGCCTTCGGCGTCGGCGCGCGCGACGTCCTCGCTGACGCCGATGGCCTGGAGGAAGGCGACCACGATCTGGTGACGCCGCCTGGACTCCTCGGCGATCCGCCGCCCCTCGTCGGTCAGAAAGATCGCGCGATAGGGTTGCGTCGTGACCAGGCCGCTCTGCTGCAGCCGGGCGACCATCTTGGTGACGCTCGCATGGGTCACGCCGAGGCGGCGCGAGATGTCGGCGGACCGCGCCTCCCCGGTGGAGTCGATCAGGTCGGCGATCAATTCGACATAGTCCTCGGCGATCTCGGTCTGGCGCGCGAGCCGGGTCTGGCGGTGATGATCCGCCTGCTCGTCGGGCTCGACGAGCACCGGCGCCGCCGTGGGCGGCCTCCTGCGCGTCTTCTTCGCCACCGGGTCCCCTCGCGGCACTTCGATCCGCCTCTCTCCGACTATGCCGAATGCCGGGCGGCTTGACAATTCTTGGCCGGGGCCAAATAAGTTAGCCAAGGTTAAACAGTTCAGCGTCGGGCAAGATCGATGTGGGGACGGCGCGTGTATCGTGGAGCGGTTCGGCGGACCGGTTGGGTTACCGCCGCGCTTTGCCTCGTCCTGACGGCGGCGAACGCGGCGACCGCCCATGTCGCGAGCCGCGAACAGTGGCATCCGCTGGCCGCCGCCTATCTCGACGCGGTCTTCGCGAGCCGCCTCGACCCGGTGGACTGGGAGGGCATCGCCCGCCGCTATGGGAGCGCCGACCCGGTTTACCTCCATGTCGATGCCGCCTCCGCCCTCTCCGTCCTGGCGCGGCTGTCGGATTTCGCCGGCGGCGATCCGGGCGCGGCGATCCGCCGGGCGATCGCGGCGCGCGACGCGGAGCGGCTGAGGACGGCGGCGGCCCGCGCCAATGCCATCGCGCTGCGCGCCCGGCTGGAGAAGGCGCGCGGCATGCTGGACCGGCCGCGCGCCGCGCTGGCGGAGCTCGGCATCGCACGCGGGATTTATCGCGGATTCGAGCCCGGTCTTCTGGCAAGCGACCGGAACGCGCACCGCCGGCTGGGGCTCGCTTGGCTCTCTTTGACCACAACGCTGTCCCGCGCGGGCGACAGGGGTGAGGCGGAACGGTCGATCGGGATGCTGGGCGCCGCGATCCGCGCGCGTTTCGAAGACGGGACGCCACCCCTCCCTCCCGCGGGACGTCTTCCGCCGGGCGGCGCGTTGCGCGAGCAGAAGCCCCTGCCCCGCCTGGTGCTTAATTTCGAACAGCGGGGCATCGACGAGAAGCGGCTCTTCCTCGTGGCTTACGGAGACATGCTGTTCGATTCGCCCGAGATCCTGGGTCCCAGCGCCCGCGCGCTCGGCTTCGCCTGCTCGTCCTGCCACAATCGGGGGGACGCGAACCGGGCGCTGTTCGTGCCGGGGCTCAGCCGCCGCGCGGGCGGCATCGACGTAGACAACGGGTTCTTCAACCCGCGCGGCAACGATGGGCTGTTCGACCCGCTCGATACGCCGAGCCTGCGGGGCATCCGTTTTACCGCGCCATATGGCCGGAACGGGAGGACCGCGAGCCTGCGGGAGTTCGCCCGCAACGTGATCGTGGGCGAGCTGGGCGGGCCGGAACCGTCGCCGCTGATGCTCGATGCGCTCATCGCCTATATGAACGAGTTCGACTTCCTGCCGGCGCCGCTGCTGGCGCGCGACGGAACCCTGAACGAGCGCGCGAGCAACGCGGCGAAGCGCGGGGAGACGATCTTCAACCGCCCCTTCGCCGGCATGGCGGGCCGGTCCTGCGCTTCGTGCCACGTCCCGGACGGCAATTTCGTCGACGGGCGGCGCCACGACATCGGCTCGGTCGCGCCGTCCTCGCCGCACGCCAGGGACGGCGCGCTCGATACCCCGACGCTCCTCGGGAGCCTCTACACAGCGCCCTATTTCCACGACGGCTCGCTGCCCACCCTCGCCGCCGTCGTCGACTGGTTCGACCGGCGCTACCGCCTCGGCTTGGACGCGGGCCAGAAGTCCGACCTGACGGCCTATCTCGAAGCCGCGGGCACCGGCGAGGAACCGTATGAGGCGTTCGCCGGCAAGAACACGCGGTTCAGGCTCGGCTTCGACGAAGCGTCCACCTTCCTGTCGACGCTCGAGACGCTGATCCCCGCGCGCGACCGGCGGCACGCGCTGCTTCTCCTCAAGACGGTCGGCCGCGACCTGCGCGCCGACGCGGCGGGCATGGCCAACACCGCCGCGCTCGCCCGGGTGAGCGAGCTCGCGCGGAAGATCGAGGCCATTTCGGACGCGATCGCGGCGAAGGACTGGCCGGCTGCTGAGGGATTATGGGCGGATTACAAGCGGACAGAGGCGCGCCATGCGGCCGAGATTTACTGAACGCCTGGGCTGGGCGCTGGTGGCCGCGCTGGTGGCGTTCGCCGCAGGGCCGGCCGCGGCCGCGGACAAGCCCCTCGTGCTCGCCTTCGTGCCGCAGGAGAACCCGGAGAAGCTGCTCGGAGACGTTCGCGCGATCGACCTCTATCTGGAGGGCGCGATGGGCAGGCGCGTCGAGGCCCGCGTGACCACCGACCACGCCGCCGCAGTCGAGAGCCTGGCGGCGGGGGCGGCCGATATCGCATTCATGGGCGCGCTGCCCTACGTCATGGCGCGCGAGCGGATCGGCGCGGCGGCGCTGCTGTCGGAGGTCTATCGCGGAAAGCCGAGCTACAGCGGCGCGGTCTTCGTGCGGCGGGGCAGCGGGATCGCCGGTCTCCAGGACCTTCGGGGCAAATCCATCGCGTTCGCCGACCCGATCTCGGAGTCGGGTTTCCTCTACCCGCTGGACCTTTTCGTGAAGGCCGGCCTCCTCGCGCCGCGCGGGGATCCCAAGGCGTTCTTCGGCGAGGTCTATTTCGCGGGCGGTTATCAGCAGGCGATCCAGGCGGTGGCGAACGGGCTGGTGGATGCCGCGGGGGTGAGCGTTTACGCGACGCTTCTTCTCGACGCCGACCGGCGCGGCGACGTCACGGCGATCGCGCGGACGCCTCCGATCCCGTCCCACGTGGTGGTGGCCCGGCGCGGTCTCGATCCGGAACCGCGCGCGGCCTTCGTCGCGGCCATGCTGGCGTTGAACGCGCCGGAGAATCGCCATCTATTGCGCCATCTCTACGGTCCCGACGGCTATGTCGTGCCGGATCGCGCCGCCTATGACGATGTCGCGGCGATGGCGCGCAAATACGGGTTGATCAGGTGATGCGCGAAGCGGTCCGCATATCCGGTCTCAGGGTCCGCTACGCGCCGGGCGAAGACCCCGCGCTCGCGATAGACGCGCTATCGGTGGCGGCGGGCGAACGGCTGGCGG
>JAPPHW010000050.1 GCA_028820945.1 Defluviicoccus sp. | reverse complement strand
GCGGGACTTCTTCTGGGAGCATGGCTATGTGGTGGTGGAGGACGCGGTGGACGCCTCCCTGCTGGCCGAGCTCCGGCGCGACTTCGCCGGCTGGGTGGAGGAAAGCCGCCGGCACGCCGACCCCTGGGGCGACACGGCCGACGGGCGGCCCCGATTCGACCTGGAGCCCGGCCATTCGGCGGACCGGCCGGGGCTCAGGCGCGTCAACGCCCCGATCGAGGTGTCGGACGCCTATTTCCGCGCGACCGCCGACAGCCGGATGACCGACTGCGTGGCGGACCTCATCGGCCCCGCCGTCAAGCTGCACCACACCAAGATCAACTCCAAGCTGCCCGGCGGGCACACGGAGGTGAAGTGGCACCAGGACTTCCCCTTCACCCCGCACAGCAATGCCGACATCGTGACCGCGCTGCTGATGGTGGACGAGGTGACGGAGGAGAACGGCCCGCTCAAGGTGCTGCCCGGCTCGCACCGGGGCCCGATCCACGGGCTCTGGCACGGCGGCGCGTTCACCGGCGCGGTCGCGGACGAGGTGGCCGCCGAATCGGAGAAGGCGGCGGCGATCTGCACGGGGCCGGCGGGCGCCGTCTGCCTGATGCACACGCGCCTCCTGCACGGCTCCGAGCCCAACCGCTCCGACCGGCCGCGCACCTTGCACATCTCCGTCTATAGCGCGGAGGACGCCGTGCCGAGCTCGCCCAACCCGGTGCCCAACCGCTATGAGGGCCTGATGGTCCGGGGCGAGCGCAGCGGCCGCATCCGCTCCACCGCCTTCGAGCTGCAGCTGCCGCAACTGCCGACCACCGCCTCCTTCTTCGACCAGCAGGCGAAGCACGGATAGGCGGGCGGAGCTACTCCGCCGGGGCTGTCTGAGGGTCGTCCGGCCTCGTATTGCGGCCGGCGATATAGTCCCGGACGATGGTCAGTTGACCCTTGATCTCGGCAATGGCGGCCTCGACCGCCCGCAGCCGCTCGTCCAGACTGTCCATGCGCGTTTCCAGCCGGTCCATCCGGCCTTCCAAACGGTCCATGCGCTTGTCGAGACCGTCCATGCGCACTTCCAAGCCGTCCATGCGCTTGTCCAGGCGGCGCCCGAGGCTGCTCTGGCCTTGCAGAACCAAGCCAGCCAGCGCGACGCCGACAGCGAGAATGGCAATCAGTTCGGGACTCATGGTCATGGGTCTAGCAGAGGGGCCGGAAGCTGTCACCCGTTCCCGAAGCAGGAACAAGACACGAAGCGCCGCAAACGGTCCGGCCTCTCCTAATTCCGCACAGCCGGACCGGCGGTGGTCTCTGCGGTCGAGAAACCGGAATAGTCGAGCGCCAGGTCGGCGGCCACGGCGATGACGGCCATGGCCAGGAAGGCGATCAGCATGGCTCTCATCTCTGGCGTCCTCCTTCCTTCGTCGCGTGCTTCAGGAACGCGATCAGGTCGTCGCGGTCCGCGGGCTTCGCGATCCGCTGCATCGGCATCTTGGTGCCCGGCACGAACCGGTCCGGCCCCTCGTCGAACAGCGCATCGATGGTGTCCTCGTTCCACACGAACTCCGCCTCGCGTAGCGTCCGCGAATACTTATAGCCCGAAACGCCGCCGGCCGGGCGCCCGAAAATACCGAACAGGGTCGGGCCCGCCCGCCGGAGCCCTTCGGGACCGAGCGTGTGGCAGATCGAGCATTTGCGCTGGAACTGGCGCTCGCCATTGCCCATGCTCTCCGGGTCGCGCAGAAAGCTGCGCTCCTTGCCGCCCATCAGCCCGCCCGCGCCCAGCGCCGCGACCGGCCAGCTGTAGAGCGCATCGTCTATGCCGGCGGCGAGGATGTCCTGCCCGTCGGCCGAGAACGCAAGCGCCCAGACCGGCCCGCGCAGCGCCGCGCGGAAGTCCCGGAGCACCGTCCAGGCCCGGCTGTCGATGACCTTGATGAAGCCCTCGCCGTCGCCGACCGCGAGCCTGTCGCTCTCGGCATCGAAGGCCATGGCCAGGATCGGCCGGCGCTGGAGGGTGAAGTCGGCGATCTCGCGGGCGCTCTCCAGGTCGAGAATGCGGGTCGCGCCGTCCACCCCGCCATAGGCGAGCCAGCCGGCCTCCTCGTCGAGCGCCAGCGTGTTGATGCCGAAGCGCCCTTTCAGCATGTGCCGCGTCTGGACGCCGCGCGCCACGTCCCAGACACGGACCGTCCCGTCCGTCGAGCCCGAATAGAGCCGCGCGCCGTCGGCGGAGAACACGACATCGTTGACGCCGGCGCCATGGCCTTCCAGGAACCGCGCCGGGCCGCCCGATACGGGCCAGAGGCCGATGCGCCCGTCCCAGCTTGCGGAGGCGACCAGGCTCCGGTCCGGTGAGAGCGCGAGCGACACCACCTTCGCCCTGTGGCTGCCGAGGCGCTCGGAAACGCCGCGCTCCAGGTCCCAGAGCCGGACATGGTTGTCGTCGCCGGCCGACACCGCCGTCGAGGCGTCGATGAAGCGCACCGCGTTCACCGCCGCATCATGCGCCTCCAGCCAGACCGGCGCGCCCGCCTGCCAGAGACCCACGGAATAGTCGAAGCTCGCGGTGAGCAGGCGGCTTCCGTCCGGCGAGACGTCGATGCCCCGCACCGGGCCGCCATGACCGGTCAGCTTGAAGAAATCCCCGGCCGGCGCGCCGGCACACGGAAGCAGCAGCAGGACCGTCAGAAACGCCCGGAGACGCATGGCCAGCCGCCCGGCGTCATTCCGCCGCCGGCGGCGCCTCATGGGCGGGATGGGCCGGCTCGCCCGTCTCTTCCTCGAACCAGAGCGAATGGTGTTCCCTCGCCCATTGCCGGTCCACTTCGCCCGATTCCATGGCGTCGAACGCGCCCTCCATCCCGATCGAGCCGAGATAGATATGCGCGATGATGATGGCGATGAAGACGAAGGCGACGATGGAGTGCCAGAGCTGCGCGTATTGCATCTCCTCATGCGGGGAGAGCTGCGCCGGCAGTTCGCCGAAGCCCAGCGCCTGCGAAATGCCGAGCGCGTTCAATATCTCGAAGGTCTTGGCGAACATCGGCAGCTCGAACGGGAACAGCAGCGACAGGCCGGAGGCCGAAATCGAGACACCGAGGATGACGACGACCCAGAAGATGATCTTCTGGCCGGCGTTGAATTTCCGCGCCGGCGGGTGGCTGCCGCGCATGAAGAGCCCGCCGCCCTTCGCCATCCAGACGAGGTCGGCGCGGTTCGGAATGTTGTGGACGATCCAGAATACGAACACCCAGACAACCGCCAGCATGAAGGCCCAGGCGACATTGTTGTGGACCCATTTGGACGCGAGCGCGACGGGCGCGAAGGCGTCCTTGCCGAGCAGCGGGATCAGCAGCGGGCGCCCGAACAGCGTGATGAGCCCGCTGATCGCCAGCAGGATGAAGGAGCCCGCCAGCAGCCAGTGCCCGAACCGCTCGAGCGCGTTGAACCGAAGAATGGTCTCCCCCGTCCGGCCGCCGTCTATGCGGATCGGCCCCCGGAGCAGCAGGAACAGCGCCAGCAGGCCGACCATGCCGGCGAGCAGCCAGCCGCCCCACTCGCGCAGCGGCCCCTTGCGCCATTCGAGCCAGCGCATGCCGCCGTCCTGGATGATGATTTCGGAAGCCGGCCCCTTCGCCGAAACCGTCACATCGGCGCCGCCATAGCGCAGCGCGCGGAAGACTTCCGCATCGGAGGCGCCGCCGAGCGTGCCGAGCTGCATGCGGATGCCCGCAGCCCGCGCCGGGTCGCCGACGGCCTCGCGGCGGAAGCGGTCGTCAACGCGCTCGCCCCGCTGGCGGGCCATGATGTCCTCAAGCGTTTGCGCGCCGCCGGTCGCGGCCCTCGGACTGTCCGCTTCGTTTCCGGCGCCCTGTTGCGCCGCAGCGGGCGCCGCCAGGAACAGCAGGGCGGCGAAGATCGTGAGCATCGGCAGGCGCAGCACCGTCATCTTCCAGGACTCCCGATGAAACCGGCCGGAACAGGGCGCGGCGAAGGGCCGGAGCCCTTCCCGCGTCGAAAAGGAAAGGCGGGCCGGTCCTGCGGTCTGCAGGACCGGCCGCGCTTCAGGGCGTCAGGAGCCCTTCTGGCCGTAGGCGGTGCCCCAGCCCCAGGCGCCGGACCCGAAGCCCCGGGCCACCACGCGCTCGCGGTAGATGCCCGACAGGACATCGCCGTCGCCCGCCAGCAGCGCCTTGGTCGAGCACATCTCGGCGCAGAGCGGCAGCTTGCCTTCCGCGATCCGGTTGCGCCCGTATTTGGCGAACTCGGCGGTGGAGTGGGTCTCTTCCGGCCCGCCGGCGCAGAAGGTGCACTTGTCCATCTTGCCCCGGGACCCGAAATTGCCCGCCTGCGGGAACTGCGGCGCGCCGAACGGGCACGCATAGAAGCAGTAGCCGCAGCCGATGCAGAGGTCCTTGGAGTGAAGGACCACCCCTTCCTCGTTCTGGTAGAAGCAGTCCACCGGGCACACGGCCATGCAGGGCGCATCCGAACAGTGCATGCACGCCACGGAGATCGACCGCTCGCCCGGCTTGCCATCGTTGATGGTCACAACCCGGCGCCGATTGATCCCCCACGGCACCTCGTGCTCGTTCTTGCACGCGGTGACGCAGGCGTTGCACTCGATGCAACGTTCGGCGTCGCAGAGAAACTTAGCTCTTGCCATCTCCTTCTCCTCCCTCAGGCCGCGTAGATCTTGCAGAGAGTGGTCTTGGTCTCCTGCATCTGCGTGACCGAGTCATAGCCGTAGGTCTGCGCCGTGTTGGAACTCTCGCCCAGCACGAAGGGGTCGGCGCCTTCGGGATATTTGTGCCTCAGGTCCGCGCCTTCGAAATGCCCGCCGAAGTGGAAGGGCATGAAGGCGACCCCGACTCCGACACGCTCGGTGACCATCGCCATGACCTTGACCCTGGCGCCCTCGGGGCCCTCGACCCAGCACTGCGCGCCGTTGCGCACGCCGAGATCGTTGGCGTCCTTCGGGTGGATCTCCACGAACATGTCCTGCTGGAGCTCGGCGAGCCACTTGTTCGACCGCGATTCCTCGCCGCCGCCCTCATATTCCACGAGGCGGCCCGAAGTCAGGATCATCGGGTAGTCCTTCGAGAAATCCTGCTTCTGGATCGAGGCATACATGGTCGGCAGGCGGTAGAACTTCCGGTCCTCATAGGTCGGATAGTCCGCCACCAGGTCCCGACGCGGGGTGTAGAGCGGCTCGCGGTGCAGCGGGATCGGGTCCGGGAAGTTCCAAACCACGGTCCGCGCCTTGGCGTTGCCGAACGGCGCGCAGCCATGCTTGATCGCGACCCGCTGGATGCCGCCCGAAAGGTCGGTCTTCCAGTTGGTCTTCGCACCGGCGACGGCGTCGATCGCCTTACGCTCCTCTGCGGTCAGGTCCTTGTCCCATCCCAGGTCCATCAGCATCTGCATGGTGAACTCGGGATAGCCGTCCTGGATCTCCGAACCGACCGAGTAGACGCCCTCGGCCAACAGGTTCTCGCCCTTGCGCTCCACGCCGAACCGGGCGCGGAAGGTCAGGCCGCCCTCGGAGACACGCTTGGACATGTCGTAGAGGTTGGGCGTGCCGGGATGCCCCATCTTGGCGGTGCCCCAGCAGGGCCACGGCATCCCGTAATAGTCGCCGTCCGCGGGACCGCCCACGGCCTGCAGCGTCGTCTTGTCGAACGTGTGCTGATTGGCCATGTGCAGCTTGAGCCGCTCGGGAGACTGCCCTGTGTAGCCGATGGTCCACATGCCCGCGTTGATCTCGCGGGTGATATCCTCGACCAAAGGCTCGTCGCCGTTCAGCTTGATGCTGCGGAAGAACCGGTCCGCCCAGCCGAACTTCTTGGCGAACTTCGCCATGATCAC
>JAPPHW010000016.1:2743-5877 GCA_028820945.1 Defluviicoccus sp. | reverse complement strand
CATCACGATGGGCACCAGGATCGCCACCCGGCCGGAATTGCCCGGCACCACCAGGCCCATCGCCGCCGCCATGGCGACGATGCCCGCCAGCATGGGCAGGTAGCCGTTCGCCATGCGCGGCACCAGAACCGCCGCCATCCGCGCGCCGAGACCGGTGATGTCGACCGCGTAGCCGATTACCAGCCCGCCGAAGATCAGCCACGTCGCCGTCGCGTGGAACCCGGAGAATGCGAGATCCGGCGCGATGCCGCCGACCGTCACCGCCAGCATGAGAAAGATCAGCGCGGTGAAATATTCCGGCAGCGCCGCCGTGGCCCAAAGGCCGATGGCGATGACGACAACCGCGCAGGCATGCCACACGCCCGCCGGCCCGCCCTCCGGATCGGGCAGGAACCAGATCGCGATTCCCGCGACGACAACAAGCGCGGAAACGATCGTTCGCGGGTTCACGGCGGGGCTACTGCATGTCCCTTGCCGGAAGCGAGTCGATCTCTCCGAGCCAGGCCTGCGCCGAGCGTTTCCAGATCTGCGACCAGGGCTTGAGCTCGTCGCGCTGGTCGATGGTGCCCGTGCGCAGGTTGAAGACCCTGGGGCCGTCGCCGTCGGCGGCGGTCGCGTAGATCTGCGAGCCGCAGTCCGGGCAGAACACCTGCGCCCGCCGGGCGCCGCTCTCGCCGGTCTTGACGTATGTCTTCGGCGCGCCGGAAAGCAGGGTGAAGTTCTCCTCCGGCGTCCCCACCGAGATCCGGAATGCCGTTCCCGAGAGCCTCTGGCAGTCGGTGCAGTGGCAGATGCGCACATTTTCGGGGTCGATTTGGGCCCGGTAGGTAATGCCGCCGCAATGGCAGCCGCCGTCGATGTTCATGGGAGCGCTCCTTCGCCGAACAGCCGCGGGGACCTAGAATAGTCCCGCGGCCGGCATTGGCGAGAGGCGATGGAGCGCTACATAGGCATCGACATCGGGGGCACGTTCACCGACTGCGCGGTGCTGGACGGCGCCGGCCGCATCGTCGCGACGGCGAAGGCGCCCAGCACGCGGGACGATCCGGCCGCCGGCGTGATCGATGCCATCCGCGTCGCCGCGGACTCGCTCGAGACCGATCTCGAGGGGCTGCTGTCGGGCTGCCGCCACCTGATCCACGGCTGCACCATCGCGACCAACGCGGTCGTCGAGAGGAACGGCGTCGCCACCGGCCTGATTGCCACCAGGGGGCACGAGGACGCCATCCCCATCGGAAAGGTGATGCAGAAGGTCGCCGGCCAGTCCGAGCGCGAAATGATCCACCAGTCCCATCTCGACAAGGCCGATCCGCCGATCGTCGAGCGCCGCATGATCAAGGGGGTCGCCGAACGCCTCGACCGCGCCGGCGACGTCGTCGTGGCGCTGGACGAGGACGAGGCGGCCCGCGCGGTCGACGCGCTGGTCGCCGATGGGGCGCGCGCCATCGCGGTCTGCTTCCTCTGGTCGTTCCTCAACGGCGAGCACGAGCGCCGGGTGCGGGAGCGCATCGCGAGGGACCATCCCGGCGTTTACGTCACCGTGTCGTCCGAGCTTGCCCCGGTGCTGGGGGAGTACGAGCGCGCGGTGACGACGGTGCTCAACGCCTATGTGGGGCCCAGGGTCGTCGATTACCTGGAACGACTCGCCGGGCGCCTCGGCGAGGCGGGCTATCGCGCGCCGCTGTTGCTGGCCCACTCGATGGGCGGGCTGACCACCGTCGAAGAGGTGCGCGCGAAGCCTCTGCTCATGCTCGATTCCGGCCCGGTCAGCGGCGTGCTCGGCGCGCGCTTCTTCGGCGCCGCCTACGGCGAGGACAACATCCTCTGCGCCGACATGGGCGGCACCACCTTCGACGTCGCCATGATCGAGGGCGGCAGGTCGGTGCTCGACGAGCAGCCGGTGATCGACAAGTACGCCTATCTGATGCCCAAGGTGGCGGTGAGTTCGGTCGGCGCCGGCGGCGGCAGCGTCGTCTGGCTCGACGAGAACGGGCTGCTTCGCGTCGGGCCGGACAGCGCCGGCGCCGATCCCGGGCCCGCCTGCTACGGGCGCGGCGGCACGCGGCTGACGGTGACCGATGTCGACCTGATCCTGGGTTTTCTCGACGCGTCCGCGTTTCTCGGCGGGCGGATGAGGCTCGATATCGCGGCGGCGGAAGACGCGGCGGACGAAATCGCGGCGGCGATGGGCACCGACCGCACGGGAATCGCCTCCGGCGCGTTTCGCATCGTCAATGCCCACATGGCCGATCTCATGCGGCGCTGCTCGATCGACCGGGGACGCGACCCGCGCGACTTCGTGCTGTTTGCATACGGAGGCGCGGCGGCGATGCATATCGCCTATCTCGCGCGGGAGCTCAGGATCGGCACGGTCTACGTGCCGTCCTTCGCTTCGGTGTTCTCCGCGCTCGGCATGATGACCGGCGGGCTGCTGCACAGCGAGGAAGCATCCTTCCCGGCGGCGTTCCCGCTGGCCGACGAGGAGTGGCGCGGGCTGGGCGATCTGTTCGAGGCCGGCGAACGGAACCTTGCCCGGCTGTTCGAGAGCGAAGGCGTGCCCGAGGACGCGCGCCGTTTCGAGCGCTCGCTCTACATGAAATACCGGCTCCAGCCGTCCGCGCTGTCGGTCCCGGTCTCCACCGCGGCTTCCCAGCAAACGGTCGTGGATGCGTTCGAGGCGCGCTATTCCGCGCTCTACGGCGCCAACGCGGCCTATCGCGCGGCGGGGATGGAGATCGTCAAGTGCCGCGTCGAAGGCTCCGCCGAGACCGTGGCGCCGGCGCTCGCGGCGGTCGATACCGACCCGGACGCCGACGCGGAGGCGGCGCGGTCGGGCACGCGCCGGATATTCTTCCCCGAGCTCGGCGGGGCGCGGGACACGCCGGTCTATGACGGCGCGCGTCTGGTGGCGGGGATGCGATTCGCGGGGCCTCTCGTCATCGAACGGACGGGCGATACGATCGTGCTACCGTCCTTTGCCGGCGCCCGGGTCGACGGGTTCGGCAATGTCGTGATCGCGGTCGACCCGCCCGGAGACAGCGAAGGAACGGTGTCATGACGACAACGCTCGATCCCATCGACTTCGAGGTGCTGCGCCACCGGCTCTGGATGATCAACGACGAGCAGGGCCGCGT
>JAPPHW010000016.1:0-2643 GCA_028820945.1 Defluviicoccus sp. | reverse complement strand
AGCGGCACGGTGTCGGCGATCCTGCCGATGCTCTGCTACGACATGCCGTGGTCGCCGGGCGCGATCGTGCCGGCGATCGATTTCGTCAGCGAAGAGGGGACGCTCAACAACGCGATCCACCCCGCGGCGGTCAGCATGGCGACCGTGGCGGCGACCTTCGCGACCTCTCACGTCGCCTCCCAGGCCATCGGCAAGATGCTCGCCTCTTCGGAACTCGCCGCCAGCGAGGCCCAGGCGAACTGGTCGCCCGCCTGGCAGGGCGCGACGCTGGCGGGACGGCACGAGGACGGCCGTCCGTTTACCGCCGTCCTCCTCGACCAGAGCGGCGGCGGCGGCGGGCGGGCGTGGAAGGACGGCCCCGATACCGGCGGGCTGCCCGGGACGCCCGCCATGGGGATCGCCAACGTCGAGACCTACGAGAAGGAATATCCGATCCTCTACGTCTACCGCCGACAGTCTCGGGATACCGGCGGCGCCGGGCGCTACCGCGGCGGGGTGGGGACCGAGGCGATGGTCGTGCCGCACCGGACGGACGGGCCGATCGACCTGACGCTGCTGACCCACGGGGCGAGCCAGCCGGAATCGCAGGGGCTCTACGGCGGCTACCCGTCGAGCGTCCAGGTGCGCGCGCTGCTGCGCGGCGCCGATGTCCGTGAGCGGTTCCGGCGGGGCGAGATCGCGACCGGGCTGGAAGACGCCGACTGCGAAGCGGTCGAGCCGCAGCCGGCGAAGACCCGCACCGTCGTGGGCGAGGACGATGCCTGGGTGATCGCCTGCGCCGGCGGGGGCGGGTACGGCGACGCGCTGCTGCGCCCGCCGGAGGCCGTCGCGGACGACGTCAGGGCCGGGCTGTGCTCTGGGCAGGTCGCCCAAGAGGTCTATGGCGTCGCGCTCGACGACGCCGGCGATGTCGACGAGGCCGCCACCGGGGACGCGCGGCAGGCGATCCGCGAACGCAGGCTGGCGGAAGCGCGCCCCTTCGCCGAGGTCTATCCGGACCACGCGGTTCCGGCGTCCGCCGCGCCGCGCGTTTCGGGAGAACCGGTCGCCGCCATCGGCCAGGCCGTGGTCGTCGCCGAGCGCGGCGGCGCGCTCTGGTACGACTGCCAGTCCTGCCGCCACCCGCTGGCGCCCGTCTCGGCCGATCCCAAGACCGGCGCGCTCGTCCGTGCCGTGCCGATGGAGATGCTGAGCCCGTGGAACCGTTTCGGGCTCGCGGGCGAGACCGCGGTCAACGAATATCTGTGCCCCGGCTGCGCGCATCTGCTGTCGGTCGAGGTGCGCCGCGCGGGCGATGCGCCGCTGCTCGACACCGAGTTGCGCATCGAGCCGGACCGGGTGCCCGACGCGGCGGAATAGGGTTCCCAGGACAAGGAGAGTTCGATGTCGGAAGAGGTGAAACGGGGCGACCGCCTGGCGGGCAAGGTCGCGCTGGTGACGGGCGCGGGCGCGGTCGGGCCGGGCTGGGGCAACGGCAAGGCGACGGCGGTGGTCTACGGGCGCGAGGGCGCGAAGGTCTTCGCCGTCGACATCAATATCGAGGCCGCCGAGGAGACCGCCGGAATCGTCGAAGCCGAGGGCGGCGAGGCGACCGCCTGGGCGGCCGACGTGACGAAGCCGGACTCGGTGTCGGCGATGGTCGAAGGCTGCATGGCGGCCTATGGGCGCATCGACGTGCTGCACAACAATGTCGGCGGGGTCGGGCCGGGCCGCGCGCTGCCGACGGTCACGGTCGAGGACTGGTACGACACGTTCGACATCAACGTGACGTCCGCCTTCCTGACCTGCAAGGCGGCGATCCCGATCATGGAGGAGCAGGGCGGCGGGTCGATCGTCAACATCTCCTCGATCGGCGGCATCCGGCATCTCAACGTGCCGATGACGACCTACGCAACCGGCAAGGGCGCGCTCAACGAGTTCACCCGCAACATCGCCCTGCAATACGCGGCGAAGCAGATCCGCGCCAACTGCGTGCTGCCGGGCTACATGGACACCCCGTTCACAAGGCGCGACATCAAGGGCAAGCCGTCCTACGCCTACAAGGGCTACACCTCGGCCGAGGAATACGGCAAGGCGCGGGACGCCATCGTGCCGCTCGGGCGGATGGGAACCGGCTGGGACGTGGCCTACGCCTCGCTCTACCTGGCGTGCGACGAATCCTCCTACGTCACCGGCCAGACCCTGGTCGTCGACGGCGGCGTCACCTCGACCTGCCCGGGGGTGTAGGGCGCGCGCCCTTCGATACGCGGCTTCGCCGCTACTCAGGGTGAGGGCAGTGCATGAAACACCCCTCATCCCGAGTAGGCGCGCCAGCGCCGTATCGAGGGACGGCCTACGTCCCGAAAGCCGGGATCCCGATCCCCAGCCTCGCGCAGGCGAGCAGGCTGTCGGCGGTGATGGCGGAGGTCTTGGGGTTGCTCGGGGACGCCCTGGCGAGGCATTCGAAGCGGAAGTCTCCGAAAGCGCCCGTGGCCTCGATGACGCCGAGCGGGTCTTCGACCTTCTTCGACGAAATCAGCCGCACCTCCGTTTCGTCGAGCCCGAGCCCGGCGATCGAGACCGCGGCCCCGACATTGGCGTTCTGCGGGTAGTGCAGCGCCGCCTCGCGCGCGCTGCCGGTGAAGAAGACGATTTCCTCCTCCG
>JAPPHW010000411.1 GCA_028820945.1 Defluviicoccus sp. | reverse complement strand
AGAGATTGTCGAATTTCGACTTGGTCACGGAATCGTTGACGTTGATCGCGGGCACGCGGAGCGTTCCGTCCTGTGCCATCTCGTAGAGCCGGTGGACGCCGGTGGTGGTCTCTTCCGAGAGCCCCAGCACGTTGTCGAGCAGGGCCGGGAACTTGTCGTGCATCACCTTGGTGAGATCGCCGCCATCGTCGAGAATGAGGTTCGGCCGCCACCCGTCGGGGCCCTCGATCGTCCGGTCGATCGCCCACCAGAACTCGTCCTCCGACATCCCTTTCCAGGCGAACACGGGAACGCCCGTCGCGGCGATCGCGGCGGCGGCGTGGTCCTGGGTCGAAAAGATGTTGCACGAGCTCCACCGCACCGTCGCGCCGAGCGCGGTCAGGGTCTCGATCAGCACCGCGGTCTGCACCGTCATGTGGAGGCAGCCCGCGATCCGGGCGCCTTCGAGCGAGCGCGAGGCGCCGAACTCGCCGCGGAGCGCCATCAGCCCCGGCATCTCCGTTTCGGCGATCGCGATCTCCTTCCGCCCCCAATCGGCGAGGGCGATATCTGCGACCTTGAAGTCGTCTGCTGCGGTCATGCGCGTGTCCCGGTTGTGGAGGCGGATGCCGGTGTAGCGGGCGGCGCCATATAACAAGCCGGGCGGGCCCGGGCAACGGGGGACGGTCGTGCGAGAGGGTTTGTCGGGGTGTAGAATGGCCGTATCGACACCGAAGGCCCTCCGACCATGACCTACCGCGCCACCCCGGCCGACATCGAAGCCTATGACAGGGACGGCGCCGTCCTGCTCAAGCGCGTCGTCGGCCCGGAATGGCTGGACCGCGTCGCCGCCGCCATCGAGCGGGATATCGAGTCTCCCGGCCCCTTCTTTCACAGCTACGACACCGGGGGCCGGGGCCGCTTCCACGGCAATCTGCGCATCTGGGAGACCGACCCGGACTTCCGCGCCTATTGTTTCGAGAGCGGCCTGGCGGAACTGGCGGCCGGGTTCTTCGGCGCGTCCAAGGTGAACCTGCTCTACGACCAGCTCTTCGTGAAGGAGCCGGGGACGGCGCAGCCGACCCGCTGGCACAACGATCAGCCCTACTGGCCGGTGCGCGGCTGGCAGGTGATGTCGTTCTGGCTCGCGCTCGATCCGACGACGGCGGAGAACGGGCGGCTCGAATTCGTCCGCGGTTCGCACCGATGGGACCGCTGGTTCCAGCCCGAGGCGTTCGGCAAGACCGCGGTCAACACGTACGACGAGAATCCGGACTACGAGACGATGCCGGATATCGACGCGGCGCGCGGCGACTACGACATCGTGGCCTGGGACATGGAGCCGGGGGACGTTATCGCCTTCCACGCGCTCACGGTGCACGGGGCGGGCGGCAATCTGCGCGACGACGTGCGCCGGCGCGGCTATACGGTGCGCTACACCGGCGACGACGCCCGCTTCGAGCCCCGCCCGGGCACGGCGAAGGCTCTCTGGAGCGACGATCTGAAGAGCGGCGACCCGATGGGCTGCGCCCTATACCCGGTCGTCTGGCGGCGCGAGGCGGCGAGCGCCGCCTGAACGGGAGCGCCGCCCTCAAAATAAGGGCGGGCGGTCGTCGGGTTCCGGCTTTCCGCCCCCATCCCTGAACAGGATCCGCCGCGCGTCGTCGATGTCGGCCGACGCCCGGCGCTCGGCGAAGAACTCGGCCGTCCTCATCGCCGACAACTTCTCGGCGACCGCCGTCGTCACGAACTGGTTGATGCTCGTCCCGTCCCGCCTGGCCACCTCGGCGACGGCCTCCTTCAGGGACACCGGCAAGCGCAGGGGATAGGTGGCGAGTTGCTTCTTCATGACCGGACTCTCCTCAATGCGTCGCGCGGCGAAAGAATGGTTGTCCCGAAACGATCCGCGAAGCCGGCGAAGTCCCGCAGGTTGAACGTGACCAACGCGTCGGCTCGACCGTTGACAGCCACATCGAGAACCATTTCGTCACCCGGGTCCCTCAATTGCGGGCGCCACAGAAAGTGTGTCTCCACCGGCTCCGCGACCGCGCACAAAGCCGAGATAACGGTTCGCACCTCCACACCGTCCAATCCCGACACAATCCGTTGCCGTGGCTCGCTGCACACGGCCTCGTATTCCAATGCCAGCGCCACCGAGAGCAGAAGGGTGAACCTGCCGTCCAACGCCTGCCCTATCAGGGCCGATGATGCGCCTCCAGGGCTACACAAGCCGGAGACGATGACGTTGGTGTCGAGGACGCAGCGAAGCACATCTATAAAGATATTATATCTAATAAGATATTTCCAGTGTACTCGAACCGGTCGACAAAGTACGCGAGGATCAGGAAACCGATCTCCCCGCGCCCGCCGCCTCACCCCTCCTCGAAGCCGTTGGCGAACATCGCGGCGATCGCCTCGACCGCCGCGGCGGCGTCGCTGCCCGACGCGGAGACCTCGACCCGGGTTCCCCGGGTCGCCGCGAGCATCAGGAGGCCCATGATGGAGAGCGCGGAGACCGTCTCTCCCTTGCACGCGAACCGGATGTCGGCGTCGAATTCCTCCGCGGCGGCGGCGATCCGGGCGGCGACGCGGGCATGCAGGCCGCGCTCGTTGACCACCTCGACCTCGCGGCGGACCACGCCCCGTCCGGCGGTCATTCGTCCTTGTCGCCGAGCAGGCGGGACGCGACGCTGATGTATTTGCGGCCGGCCTCCTGCGCGGACGCGACCGCATCCTCCAGGCTCTCCCGCCCGCGCACGCTCGACAGCTTGACCAGCATCGGCAGGTTGACGCCGGCGATGACCTCGACATGGCCGTCCTTCATCAGCGAGATCGCGAGATTGGACGGCGTGCCGCCGAACATGTCGGTCAGCAGGATCACCCCGCTGCCTCCGTCGGCCCGCGCGACGCTGTCGGCGATGTCCCGGCGCCGCGCCTCCGCGTCGTCGTTGGGGCCGATGCAGACGGTCTCGGTCCGGTCCTGCGGCCCCACCACGTGTTCGAGCGCGGCGACCAGCTCCTTCGCGAGGTCGCCGTGCGTCACCAGCACCATGCCGATCATGCCCATCGCCTCATCCTGTCACGCCGCGGCTTCGCTGGCGAGATCGCGGTGCGTCGCGGCGGCCGTGTGCCCCTCCCCGGCCAGCCGGGCGGCGAGCCTGTCGACGACGAAGACCGAACGGTGGCGGCCTCCGGTGCAGCCGATCGCGATAGTGAGGTAGCTCTTGCCCTCGGCCCGGTAGCGCGGCAGCACCACCGCGAGGAACGCGGTCAGCGACTCGAAGAACGGGGCGAACGCGGGATCGGCCTCGACGAAGGCGGCGACCGCCCCGTCCAGCCCGGTAAGCGACGCCAGATCGGGCTGGTAATGCGGGTTCGCGAGGAAGCGGACGTCGAACACGATGTCGGCCTCCGGCGGCAGCCCGTTGCGATAGGCAAACGAGACCAGCGCGATCGCGGGGGCCGGTGCGTCCCCCAGCCCGCACGCGCCGGCGAGGCGGCGCTTGAGCCCCGCCAGCGTGAGCGTGGAGGTGTCGATGGCCTCGTCGGCGCGCTCGCGGAGCGGCGCGAGCAGCTCGCGCTCCCGCCCGATCGCCTCGGTCAGCCGGCCTTCCTCCGCCAGGGGGTGCCGGTGCCGGGTCTCGGAATAGCGGCGCCTGAGAATCTCGTCGCCGCAGTCCAGAAAGACCAGCCGGACCGGCGCGCCCCGCCGCGCGACGAGGGCATCCAGCCGCGCGTTGACGCCGGCGACGGTGAAATCCCGCGTTCGGATATCGATCCCGATGGCGAGCGGCCGCCCGCTGTCCCGTTCGGGATCGACGAGTTCCGCGACCAGGGCGAGCGGCACGTTGTCGACCGCCTCGTAGCCGAGATCCTCCAACCCCTTCAGCGCCGCCGTCTTGCCGGCGCCCGACATTCCGGTGACCACCACGATCCGCGCCGGGGCGGCGCTGCTGTCCTGTTGGGCCGCGATCATCGCGCGCTCGTGGAGTTGGGAGCGGTCTCCCCCGCACTATCGGCCCCGGCGGCGCGCACGGCAAGCCGGACCTTCGCCGCGGCCGATGCCTCGAAAGGGGCAAGCCGGACCAGCGGGAGCGCGATGCCGGCGAAGCGCCGCTCGGCGGGCTCGGGAAGGCGGGGCGGGCGGGCATCGGTCAGAAGTTCCACCGCGAGCCCGAGGGTCGCGCGAGGCCGCCAGTCCACGGCGAGAATCCCGAGCCCGCGAACCTCGATCCTGCCGGCCAGCGTTTCCGGCGGCGAGGCTTCGAGCCGGCCGTCGACGGCGCGGATGTCGACCCGGTCGTCGGCGACGAGAAGCGCGCCGCCGTCGATCAGCCGGAGCGCGAGGTCCGACTTTCCGCTGCCGGGCGGTCCGAGCAGGAGAACGCCGCAACCGTCGACGGCGACGCAGCTCGCGTGGATCGTCGCCATCGCTCAGCCCGCCGGCAGGCGGACGGTGAACCGCGCACCGGCGATGCCGCCGTTTCCGTCGTACCGGTTGGAGGCGGCGATCGAGCCGCGATGGGCCTCGACGATCTGGCGAGCGATCGCCAGGCCGAGCCCGGAATGGCTTCCGAACCGCTCGCTCTCCGGGCGCTGGGTGTAGAACCGCTCGAACACGGAATCGAGGTTTTCTTCAGGGATTCCGGGGCCTTCGTCGTCGACCGTGACGGCGAGCGTGCCGTTCTCCCGCGCCGCCCGGACGGTCACCGGCGCGCCGGGCGGGCTGAAGGACAGGGCGTTTTCGAGCAGGTTCTGGAAGACCTGGACCAGCCGGCTCTCGATGCCGGTCGCGAGCAGCGGGCCGCCATCGAGCGCGAACTCCAGCCCGTTGCCGCGATCCGCGCGGGCAGGCCCGTGGATCTCGACAAGCGCCGCCAGCAGGCGGCCGATATCGACTTCCGACATCTCCGCCCGGGCAAGCTCGGCATCGAGTCGGGAGGCGCTGGAGATGTCGGTGAGCAGCCGGTCGAGCCGGCGCACGTCCTCGTGGATTATCGCCATGAGCTGCCGCTGCTGCGCGGGGTCGGAAATGCGCGCGGCGGTCTCCACCGCGCTGGAGAGCGAGGTGAGCGGATTCTTGATCTCGTGCGACACGTCGGCGGCGAAACGCTCGACGGCCTCCATCCGGTTCCACAGATCGGCCGTCATGTCGCGCAGCGCCGCCGACAGATCGCCGATCTCGTCGCGCCGGGCGGTAAAGTCGGGGATCTTCAGATGCTCGTCCTGCCCGCCCTTGACCTGACGCGCGGCCTCGGCGAGCCGTTTCACCGGCCGCGTGATCGTGTTGGCGAGATAAAACGAGAGGATCACCGTCACCCCGAGCGCGACCGCGAACGCGTTGAGGATGCCGAGGCGCACGTCGCGCACCGCCTCCCGGATATCGGCGCCGTCGGCGGTCAGCATGAGCGCGCCCAGCACCCGCTTGAAGCGCTGCACGGGAACCGCCGCGACCAGCACCATCCCTCCGCGTTCGTCGTGGCGGAGGCGGGTCCGCGCCTCGCCGCCGAGCGCATCGGCGGCTTCCGGGTAGTCGGCGGCGCGCTGAACCGCGCGTTCGGCGTAGTCGCGCGGGCGGTCGCGGGCGGGCAGGAGGCCCAGCACCCACTCATAGGCGGCGACGGCGAGGCGGCCGGCGAGGCCCTCTTCGCCGGGCGGCGGCAATGCCTCCTCCTGCACCGGCGCGCCCGGGCCCACCATGTCGCGGCTGTCGACGATCAGCGCGCCGCCGGCGCCGAACAGCCGCGCCCGCGCCCTCGTGGGACCCACCAGCCGGCGCAGCATCGGCCGCGCGGTGACCGGGAGCAGCGCCTGGTCCCCGCCCGCCGCCTCCCCCGCCGCGCCCTCGCCGAGCGCGCCGGCGAATATCTCCGCCTGGGTGTGGAGCGAGGCGAGCTCCGCCTCGACC
>JAPPHW010000279.1 GCA_028820945.1 Defluviicoccus sp. | reverse complement strand
ACCTCGTCGCGGAAGAACGGGAGCTCGGCCAGATAGTTGACGAAAGAAATGCCGATCCCGCGTAGCCCGGCCTCGGCGAACCGGGCCAGCTCGGCGGCGACGTAATCGGGATCGCCGACGATGGGGATGCCGCCGAGCCCGTGGGCGATCTGCCGCCTGAGTTCGTCGAATTCCTCGACGGGCACGTCCCCGGGATGGATCCCGCGCATCGCGAGGATGCTGTCGACTGCCTCCCAGTCGGCGGAATCGATGACGCAGTGGCGATGATACTCCTCCGCCTCTTTCATGGTGGGCCGGCACGTGACGACACCCACCGAGTAGACGTCGATCCCGCGCCCGCGCTTGGCGGCGAGGCGCTTGGCGGCCTGAATGTCGCTGGCGAACTCGTCGATCGTGGCCGCGCGCCGGGGCGTCGAGAACAGCGCATCGCAGTTGCGTACCGCAAATGCCCGCCCAGTTGGCGACGCGCCGGCATTCATCAACAACGGGCGGGTACCGCCATAGGGTCCGGGCGCGGACCGCACGTTCCTGAGCTTGAGGAACTCGCCATCGAAGTCGAACTCCTCCTCGCGTTCCCACATCGATTTCAACGCGTCGATCCATTCCTGGCCATAGGCATAGCGCGCTTCGTGATCGCGCTGGGCGACGCCGAACATGGTGAACTCGCCTTCGTTCCAGCCGCAGACGATGTTGAGGCCGAAGCGGCCCTCGCCCACCAGGTCGGCCGTAACGAACGCCTTGGCGGCGATGATTGGATGGAGCAGGGGCGCGTGAACGGTGGCGAACACCGTCATGCGCTCGGTATAGGCCAGCAGCCCGGTCGCCCAGGCGACCGACTCCAGCGTCTGGCCCTGGTAGTCGGTCTCCCCGCCATAGCCCTTCCAGCGGCCGATCGGCAGCATGAAATCGATGCCGGCATCTTCGGCCATCCGCGCGAGAGCCAAGTTGTCGGGCCAACTGCCCGACCAGCGTTCCGGCACTCCGGTCACGGCGCGACCGGAGGAGCAGTTCGGGCCGAACAGTCCCAGCTTGAACCGGTTGTCATTGTGCATCCCCAGCCGGGCTTGCATGTGCGCGGCTTGCGGCGTCACGCCGACCTCTTCATCGGGACAGGAACAGCGGGCCGGCTGCCCGAGAGCAGCCCGCCCGCGGTTACGTGGCTACAGCTTGGCGGGATCGATCCTGTCGTAGACATGCTCCTTGAGCAGCGCCCTGAATGTAGCGGTGTCGCGCGTCTTGCCGGCCAACAGCTTCACCCACTTCGCAACATTGGCGCGATAAGCGTCGATGACCTTCTGCGGGTCCTTGACCCGGCGCTTCTGGGCGCCCGCGATCACTGTGTCCATCTCTTTCTTGAGATAGTCCGCCCGCAGGTCGGAAAATTCCTTGCCGCCCTTGGTGAACACGCCTCCCGACTTGTTCACCATCTCGATTCCGATTTTCTCGTCCTTAGCGTAGCCGTCGATCGTGGTCATCGCGGCGGACAATGGCATGGCGTCGATGATCGCCTTCTTGTGTTCGAGCGGAAGTCCGTCCCAGGCCGCCCGGTTCATTACGAAATGCGCCGCGCCGGCAAAATTGCCCATCGGGAAGTCGAGCACGTACTTGATGTGCTCGCCGATCGAATAGGCCTTGACCCAGGCCATCGGGCCGATCGCGCAGTCGATCTGGCCGCGCTGCAGCGCCTCGATCATGTCCGAGCCGCTCATCGACACCGGGGTGCCGCCCATCGCCCTGGCCCAGCGCCCGCTTGCGCCGGAGGTGCGCATCCGCTTGCCCTTGACCTCGGCGAGGTTGGTCACCTTGGTGTTGCATAGAAGCTTGTAGGTGTTGAGCCCGTAGAACCCGAGCGGCACGGTCTTCTGCTTGCGGAAGTCGGCCAGGCATTCCGGACAGTCGTGGAAGATCGTCTCGGCCGATGCCGCGGCCGCCACCAGCGGATCCTCGGCGAACAGCGCCATGTCGGTGATGGTGTAGACATGGGGGATCTTGGACTGGACGAAACTCGGGATGATGATCGCGCCGTCCGCCACGCCGCCGCCGACATTGGTGAGCGAAGCGCGCAGCCCGAAGAGCTGTCCGCCCGTCAGCAGCTTCCACTTGAGCTTTCCGCCGGTCGCCTTGGCGAGCGCATCGAAGGTCGGTGCGAGCCCGTGCGTGTTGACATTGTGCTGCGGCGGAAGCGCGCTGCCGAACACCAATTCTCGCGCCGAAGCGTGCTGAGCCAGCGCGAGCGCGCCGGACGCGGCCAGAAGCACAGCATATCCAAACCGTTTCATTTCCCGTTCCTCCCGTTTGCCGGTTGCGGTTATCTCATCATGCCGGGCAGGAGCAGCGCAATGTCGGGGTAGGCGACGATCAGCGCGATGACGATGATGTCGCATACCAGGAACCACGCGACGCCCTTGAAAATCGTCTCGAGCTCGATCTTGTCGCCGACGACGCTCTTGATGACATAGACGTTCATCCCGACCGGCGGGGTGATCATTCCGATCTCAAGGTACTTGATGACCAGGATGCCGAACCAGATAAGGTCGAGGTTGAGCGCGGTGAACATCGGCAGGAAGAGCGGCAGCGTCAGCAGCATCACGCCCAACGGATCGAGGAACATCCCGAGCACGATGTAGATCAGCGAGGCCGCGACCACCAGCAGCAGCGGATCGCCGGCCCAGCCGCCGACCACGTCGGCGAGATACCCGGGCACCCCGGTGAGCGCGAGGAAGCGGGTCAGCAGGACGGCCCCGACCGCGACGAAAAAGATGCGCGCGGTGCTGCTCAACGCTTCGAGCACGCTGAGCTTGAGCCGCTCGAGGGTGAGCTTGCCCTGTAGCCAGACGATCGCGATCGAGAGGGAAGCACCGGCCGCGCCGGCCTCGGTGGCGGTGAACACGCCGGCATAGAGCCCGCCGATAATGCCGGCGACCAGCGCCGCCAGGGGCCAGATTTCCTTCAGCGCGGCGAAGCGTTCGCCCCAGCTGGCCTCGAAATCCACATTGGGCGCAAGCTTGGGGTTGAGGTGACAGCGGACGACGATCATGCCGCTATAGACGATCGCCGTCAGGATGCCGGGCAGGATGCCGGCGATGAACAGCTTGCTGACCGAGACCTCGGCGAAGATGCCGTAGAGCACCATCAGGATGCTCGGCGGGATCAGAGTGCCCAGCGTGCCCGCGCTCGCCACCACCCCGGCGGCCAGGCCCTTGTCGTAATTGATGGCCAGCATCTCGGGGATGGTGATGCGGCCCATGGCGGCGGCGGTGGCGATCGACGCGCCGGAGGCCGCGGCGAAACCGGCACAGGCGAACGTCGCTGCCACGGCGAGACCGCCCGGCAGCGCGCCGAGCCACAGCCGCGCCGCGTTGAACAGCGCCGAACTGATCCCCGAGTAGTAGGCGACCGCGCCCATCAGCAGGAACATCGGGATGGCGGAGAGCGACCAGTGGGCGGCGAACTCGAAAGGAGTCGTTCTGAGCGCCGCGAAGGCGACATCGAAATTGCGCAGGCCGACGATGCCGAAGAACGCCACCAGACCCAGCGCCGCGCCGATGGGGACGCGGACCGCGATCAGGAGGATCACCGCGGCGATGCCCGCGAACCCGATTTCGAGAGGCGTCACCGCCCGCGACCCGCCCGTGCGTGCCGCGCCACGAGACAGGCGAACAGCACCGCCATCAGCGCGCAGCCGATCGGAATCAGCCAGCGGCTCGGCCAGATGACGATCAGATCGTCGGCGGTCTCCCACAGCTCGCCGCCTTCGGTCTGGATCATCGCCTCCACGGCGCATTGCCAGGCCATCAGGGCGACGTAACCGAAGGTCAGGGTGGCGGCGGCCGCATCCATCCAGGACCTGACGCGGCCCGGCAGCTTGCGGGTGAACAGCTCGATGAAGATATGGCCCTCGCCCCGGCTCACATGGGCGAGCGGCAGGAACACCACGGCGACCATGTAATAGCCGGCGACGATTTCGAGCGTGCCGTCGATCGGCGCGCTGAAGGCCAGACGTCCGAACACGTCGGCCGTCACGTGGACCATCATCACCAGAATCAGCACGCCGGCGATGGCTGCGAGCGCGTCCGAGGGGAGGCGCAGCCACAACGCGAAATCAGGCTCGGCGGTCTCGTTCATCCGCGACATCGCCCCTCCGCATCGGGGGGATTATCGATCCCGCCGGAAACGCCCGTCAAGCGCGAGCCGCCGCGTGACGCGCGGCGAGATAGCCGAAGGTCATGCCGCGAACCAGCAACAGCCCGCCCTGGTACCCGACCCCGAAATCGGTCTGCGCCGCGGCGCTGCCGCAGGCGTACAGCCCCGCGATCGGGTGGCCACGCACGTGCAGCACCCGGGCCTCGGCGTCGGTCAGCAGGCCGGCGGAGCTCGACCCGCTGGGATGCAGGCGGACGCCATAGAAGGGCGGCTCGGAAACCGGCGCCAGGTTGGGGTGGATCGGGTGCGAGCTGTCGCCCGACAGCACCTGGATCCAGAGGAACTCGCCGCGGCCGAATTCCGGATCGCGGCCCTGCTCGGCGCCGCGGTTGAAGCCGGCGGCACTTTCTTCGAGCACCGAGCCGTCGATGCCGAGCTCAACGGCGAGCCCGGCGAGCGTATCGGCGCGCGCCAGCCAGTCCGGCGCCGGCGCGCCCGGCGGCCGTCCGGCGAAGGAATAGCGTTCCTGGAACCGACGGTCGAAGATCATGAAACAGGGCAGGTTCGGAAAATTCCGATTCGCCTGGTCGAACGACTTGATCGCCCTCACCCCCTTCTGGAAGCTCGATTCGTCGAAGAACCGGCGTCCCGCCCGGTTGACCACCATGGAATGCGGATAGCTGAGCTCGGTGAATCCGGTCATGCGGAATCGCGCCGGCTCGCCCTGCCGCTCGGCCGGGATGTCGTAGCCGAGAAAGAAGAAGAAATTCTCCGGCACCCTGTGGATGGCGGCGCCGATCTCGGTCGCCATCGTCATCCCGTCGCCGGTGATCGTGGCCGGGAACATGGAGCGCCAGTCGGGCATGCCTTCGAACCGCGCGACCAGGTCCGGGTTGCTCTCGTAGCCGCCGGTCGCCAGCACGACGCCGCGTCTCGCCGCGATCTCGGTAGGACGTCCGGCCTGCCGGCCGCGAATTCCCACCACCCGGTCGTCGTCGAGAATCAGCGCGCTGGCCTCGAACTCCGTGCGGATGGGCACGCCCGCGCGCCTCAGCCCGGCCAGGAACTGCCCCACGATCGCCTGACCGGTGCCGAGTCGGCCGCTCTCGGCCCTCTCGCGCACAAGGTCCGGATCCCAGTCCTGCATGTTGCCGAGCCCGCCCCAGGCGACGATGTCCGTGCTCGACGTTCCGGGCGGAAAATAGGGATTGTCCTGGAGCAGGTCGGACCACTCGCCGAGCTCGGCGCGCGCGATCGGCGCCGCGTTGAAGTTCCGGCCGGCAGCCATCGAACCCGGTGCGCGAGGATAGAACTGGTCCGGCACCTTGGGACGAAGCCGGAGCGACACGCCCAAATCCTCGAAGGCCCTCAAAGCTTCATCGGACCTCTCGGCGAGCGCCGCGAGGTTCTCCGGGACCGCGGCGCCGCCGGCGATGAACTCCAGATAGGCGCGCGTCTCTTCCGGGCTGTCGGGCAGGCCGTGTGCCGCCTGGTGATGGTTCGCCCCGATCCACACCCCGCCAGACGACATCGCGCTGCCGCCGCCGATGCGGGCCGATTTCTCGACGACGCATGTCGAAAGGCCGTTTCCCGCGGCCGCCAGCGCCGCCGAAAGCCCCGCCAGCCCCGATCCCACGCATACGAGGTCCACTGCCCCGATTTCGTCCATGACCTGTCGACTCCGTCAGTCCGGCCGGCGCGCCGCCTTCGCCTCGACGCGGGCGAGATAGGTGGTGCTGGCAATAATGATCGCCGCGCCGAGGA
>JAPPHW010000008.1:4177-5922 GCA_028820945.1 Defluviicoccus sp. | reverse complement strand
TGCGCGCCGTTGGAGAAGGCGAAGTTGGGCGGGTCGTAGAACGCCGAGGCGACCAAGCCGGGCTCCAGCGTCTCGTGCGGGAAGTCGTGCGGAACGTGGGCCCGCTCGGCGACCGCCTCGAAGGCCACCCGCCGGTCGGTGCCCGCGACCGTGAAGACGCCGTCCTCGAAGGCGATGTCGTCTTGCGCCGCCTCCAGCATGTGGGCGGCGATGGCTACCGCTTTTTCGACCACCTTGTCCGCCGCGCGATGCAGCGCGGAGCCGCCGACCGCGATCGAGCGCGAGCCGAACGTCCCGGTGCCGAAGGGGACCGCGCCGGTATCGCCCTCGACGATGTCGACCTTCTCCAGCGGCACCCCGAAATGGGTGCTCAGGATTTGCGCGAAGGTGGTGGCGTGGCCCTGGCCGTGATTGTGGGTGCCGAGCAGTGCCTGGACGCAGCCCTCGCGATCGACGCGGATTTCGGCCGATTCGAAGAAACCCACCCGCGCGCCCATCGCGCCGGCGAGCCGGGACGGCGCGACGCCGGAGGATTCGACGAAGCTCGCGATGCCTATGCCGCGCAACCGGCCCGCCGCCTCCGACGCCGCCCGGCGGCCCGAGAAACCGTCATGGCCCGCGCTCGCCAGCGCGCGCTCCAGGATCGCGGGGAAATCGCCGCAATCGTAGGTCGGCCCGATCGGCGTGGTGTAGGGCATGGAATCGCCCGGAATCAGGTTGCGGCGGCGGATCTCGACCGGATCGATCCCGGTCGCCGCCGCCGCGCGGTCGGCCAGACGCTCGAGGATGTAGCACGCCTCGGGCCGCCCGGCGCCGCGATAGGCATCGGTCGGCACCGTGTTGGTGAAGACGCCCGTCACCTCGACACAGACCGCCGGCGTGCCGTAGACCCCGGCCAGCAGCGCGGAATAGATCGCGCTCGGGATCGCCGCGCCGAAGGTCGACAAATAGGCCCCGAGATCGGCCACGGTCTCGACCCGGAGCCCGAGGAAGCGGCCGTCCCCATCGAGCGCGAGCTTCGCCCGCGTGCGGTGGTCCCGCGCCTGGGTGTCGGTGACGAACGCCTCGCCGCGCGAGCCGATCCACCTCACCGGACGGCCGAGCCGGCGCGCCGCCCAGCAGACGACGATCTCCTCCGGGTAGTGCTTGCCCTTGTAGCCGAACCCGCCGCCGACGTCGGGGGAGATCACCCGGACCTCGCGGTCGGCCATGCCGAGCTGGGTCGCCACCGACCGCCGGACCAGATGCACCGCCTGGGTGGTGTCGTAGAGCGTGACCGTCCCGGCGATGGAATCGTAGGACGCGATCGCCGCGCGCGGCTCCAGCGCGGCGCCGGCGATGCGGTTGTTGTAGATGTCGATCTCGACGGTGCGCGCGGCCGTCTCCATCGCACGGGCGACCGTCGCCTCGTCGCCCCGGCCCCAGACGTAGCAGACATTGCCGGGGGCCTCGTCGTGCAGCACGGTTTCGGCGCCGACAGCCTCGCGCGAGCCGACGACGGCGGGCAGCGGCTCGTAGCGAACCTCGACCAGCTCGGCCGCGTCGTCCGCCGCCGCCTGCGACTCGGCGAGCACCGCCGCTATCGGTTCGCCGACATGCCGGACCCGGCCGCGCGCGAGCGCCCAGCGCGGCGGTTCCGCCATCGGCGTTCCGTCCTTGGTCGGGATCTTCCAAAGGCAGGGCATCGAGCCGACCCCGTCTTCCGCCATGTCGGCGCCGGTCAGCACCGCCGCGACGCCGGGGAC
>JAPPHW010000008.1:0-4077 GCA_028820945.1 Defluviicoccus sp. | reverse complement strand
GTCTCGTCGCCGATCGTCGAGCGGCCCGCGCCCGACACCGCGAGGCAGACCTGGCTGCACAGCATCCGCCTAGACCGTGTCGGTTCGCCCGCGATCAGCCGCTTCGCATAGCAGTCGAGGCTGGGCATCACCGGCCCGCCGGTGAGAGGGTTCGCGTAGCGCACCGTCTTCGCACCGTCCGCGCCCGGAAGCGCCGCGTCCAGCAGCCGGCGCGTCGCCGCGCCCGGGTAGCGGTATTTCGGCGAATGCGCGGCCTCGTGCCCGTGCCCCTCGGCCTGAAGTCCGGCGTCCCGCCAGAGCCGCTCGTCGCCTTCGTCGACCTCCCAGAACGCGTTTTCGCCGCGCGAGCCGGGCTCGAAGAAATTGGCGTGGAGCGCGTTGACCAGCGGGATGTTGGCGGCGTCGAACCAGACCGTCCGCTCACCTCCCTCGTTGATGTGGCCGTGCCAGCACATCGGGGGCGTGAGCACCAGGTCCCCCTCCAGCATCGCGCAGCGCCTTCCGTTGACGATCGTCACCGCGCCCTCGGCCCGGGTCGCGAACCGGATCGCCGAAGCGGTATGACGGTGCGGCACCGCGCGGTCGCCGGGCTCCAGCACGGTGAAGGCGGCGATCAGGTCGGTCGTCGTCACCGTCTCGCCGCCGAACGCCGGGTGGGCGAGGATCAGCGCCCGGCGCTCGATGTCCTCCACCGCGACTTCCCGGGCGGCGCGTTCCGCGAAGGGCTCGATCTCCCGCCAGCGCCAGACCGCGGCGCCGTCGGGCGCGTCGGGCAGGACCGGGGTGATCTTCTTGTAGCGGTCCCAGAGCGGGTGGATGCGGGCCGCTTCGAGCGTCTCGATCAGCTCCGCATCCGCCCGCCGGGCCATCGGTCCGTCCCGCCTACTTCTTCTTGGGCCGGATGAACTTGTCGACGTTCGACTTGTCGACAAGAACATGCTCGACATAGACGCGCGGGTCGTGCTTGCGGCCCTTGAAGTGCCCGTCCATCGTGTCGGCCCCGAGGATGCCCCACCTGACCGGGTTGAGCGCGACGGTGAGGTCCATGGCGCCGCGCTTGACCGCCCGCACCGCCGGCGGGATGCCGTTCATCCCGGTGACGATCACATCCTTCTTCTTGCCCGCCGCGGCGACCGCCTGGGCGGCGCCCATGCCGAGCTCGTCGTTGGCGCCGTAGATGGCGGCGAGATCGGGATGGGCAACCAGCGCGTCCTCGCCGTGCTTGAGCCCCATCTCCCGGGTCAGCGCGAGCTCCTGCCTGAAAACGACCTCGATGCCGGGATGGCGCGCCATGGCGTCCTCGTAGCCGCGGGCGAAGTTCATGAAAGCCTGCGCCCCGGACGGGCCGGCGAGCATCGCGACCTTGCCCTTCTTGCCGATCTTCTGCGCGGTCCATTCGGCGATCTCGCTGCCGATCCGGTGTTCGTCGGAGGCGATGTGCAACACCTGCGACTTGCACGCCGAGCCCCGCGCGATCGACATCATGGGGATTCCCGCGGCCTTGGCCTTGTCATAGGCGCTGCACAGCGCCTTTGCGTCGATCGGCGAGACCAGGATCCCGTCGACACCCTTGGCGATCAGGTCGTTGATTCCGTTGAGCTGCCGGGCCACGTCTTCCTCGGCGTTCACCACGCTGATCTTGTAGCCGAGCTGCTTGGCGCGCGTCTCGATGCCCTTGAGCATCGCGATGTAGAACGGGTTGGTGTCCGAGGCGAGGGCCACGCCGATGGTCTTGGCGTGGGCGGCCCCGGCGAGGCCGATCGCGGCGACGGCCGCCGCGGCCATGATCAGCGTCTTGCGCATCGTCGGTTTCCTCCCGGTTGAAATCGCTTCCGCCCCAAGCTTGCGCGGAAATGCACCGGGAGTCGATGGGCCGCGGACGGTGCGCCCCGGATCAGTCGCGGTGGGACGGCGGCATCGGGCCGCCTGTCAGCATGGGCCCGAGGCGCTTGCCGGCAAGGATGTGGAAGTGGAGGTGCATCACCTCCTGGTGCGCGTCCGGCCCGGTGTTGGTCAGCAGGCGGTAGCCGGGCTCCGTCACGCCGAGCGCCTCGGCCGTCGCGCCGATCGCGCGGAACAGGGCGGCCTGCTCCTCGGCGCTGGCCCCGGCCGCGAAATCCGCCATCGACACGTAGCGCCCCTTGGGAATCACCAGCGCGTGCACCGGCGCCTGCGGCGCGATGTCGTGGAACGACAGCGCGTGCTCGTTCTCGTAGATCCTGTTGCAGGGAATTTCGCCGCGGACGATTTTGGCGAACACGTTCCCGTCGTCATACGCCATCGGCGTTTCCCCTACTGCGCGCGCGCTTCTCCGCGATCCCCGACACGCCCTCGCGCCGGGCGAGCTCGGCCCAGACGTCTTCAGGCGCGACGCCGGTCTCGGCCCAGGCGACCAGCAGGTGATAGAGCAGATCGGCGCTCTCGGTCACGACCTCCCCGCGCCGGCCGGCGGCGGCGGCGATCACGGTCTCGACCGCCTCCTCGCCCAGCTTCTGGGCGATCTTGTCCGGTCCGCGCGCGAACAGGCGCGCGGTGTAGGATTCGTCCGGATCGGCGTCCCTGCGCGCCTCGATCGCCGCGTAGAGCCGCGCGAGGACCGTGCTGTCGTCGGTTTTCGCCATGGGCGGTGCAATAGCAGATCGGGGGGCCGGGGTCACGGACGCACCGGCACGCCCGCGCGCGCCATGTGGGCCTTGGCCTCGGCGATGGTGTGGGTGCCGAAATGGAAGATCGAGGCGGCAAGCACGCCGGTCGCGCCGCCCTCCCGCACGCCCGCGACCAGATGGTCGAGCGTGCCGACGCCGCCCGAGGCGATCACCGGCACCGGAACCGCGTCGGCGATCCGCCGGGTGAGGTCGATATCGAACCCCTCCCCGGTGCCGTCGCGGTCCATCGAGGTCAGCAGGATCTCGCCCGCGCCGTTCCCGGTCATGCGCCGCGCCCAGTCCACGGCGTCGATGCCCGTCCCGCGGCGCCCGCCATGGGTGAAGATCTCGAACCTGCCGGGCCCCACCGCCTTGGCGTCGATGGCGACGACGATGCATTGCGAGCCGAACTTGCGAGCCGCCTCGGCGACGAAATCCGGGCGGTGGACGGCGGCGGTGTTGATCGAGACCTTGTCGGCGCCGGCGATCAGCAGCTTGCGGATATCGTCCACCGTGCGCACCCCGCCGCCCACGGTCAGCGGCATGAAGCACTGCTCCGCCGTCCGGTTGACCACGCCGAACAGCGTGTCCCGGTTCTCGTGCGAGGCGGTGATGTCGAGGAAGCAGAGCTCGTCCGCGCCCTGTTCGTCGTAGATCCGCGCCTGCTCGACCGGGTCGCCGGCATCGACAAGATCGACGAAATTAACCCCCTTGACGGTGCGACCGTCCTTGACGTCGAGGCAGGGGATGACGCGCGCCTTGAGCATGCTCAGCCGGACAGGATGGCGATGGCCTCGGCCGGATCGATCCGCCCGTCATAGAGCGCTCGGCCGCAGATCACGCCGTCGATCCCGGCCCTCTCGTTGGCCTTGAGCTCGAGCAGGTCCTGGGTCGAGGAGACGCCGCCCGACGCGATCACCGGCGTGGTCAGCGCGAAGGCGAGGTCCACGGTCGCCTCGACGTTGAGGCCGCCGAGCGCCCCGTCGCGGCCGATGTCGGTGTAGATAATCGCCGCCAGACCGGCGCCCTCGAAGCTCAGCGCGAGGTCGAGCGGCTTCACGTCCGAGGTCTTGTACCAGCCCTCGGTCGCGACCCGGCCGCTCCGCGCATCGATGCCGAGCGCGACCCGGCCGGGATAGCTGTCGCAGGCCTCGCGGACGAAATCGGGATCGGCGAGCGCCGCCGTGCCGAGCACCGCGCGCGCGACGCCGGCTTCCATCCAGTGATCGAGCGTCGCCCGGTCGCGGATGCCGCCGCCGAGCTGCACCGGCATGTCGACGGCACCCAGGATCGCCGCCACCGCGTCGGCGTTGACCGGCCGCCCTTCCACGGCGCCGTTGAGGTCGACCACGTGCAGCCATTCGAACCCGGTCCCGGAGAACTCCCTGGCCTGGTCGGCCGGGTCGTGGTTGAACACGGTGGCCTCCGACAT
>JAPPHW010000168.1 GCA_028820945.1 Defluviicoccus sp. | reverse complement strand
TCCGTGATCTCTCCAAAAATCAATAGGTTAGATCGGATCGACTCTGGAAGTTCGGCTTAGAAACCCGCCGAAAAAAACTGCCGAGGCGCAAACGGCGTCGCCGCGGCGCACGGCGTTCCGCCCGGTCTCCCGCTTAGCGAATTGCTACAAACGCGGTCGTGGACGCGGTTCGCGGGCAGGCGTATAGCGACCCGATGCGCGACCTGAACTACGACCTGAAGCGCCTGCAGGCGGCGCGCGACGATGGCTCCCACGGCACCCGCGTGGCGCGCTCCTACGCGCTCGCGCAGATCGCGGACACGCTGCACGATCTCGGCTTCAAGGGGCTGCGTGGCAGCGGGCTCAGGCGCAAGCACGCCGTGGCACTGGTCAAGGAGTGGAAGCGCCAGGGGCGCTCGACCGGCACGATGAAGAACCGCACGGCGCACCTGCGCTGGTGGGCGGAGCGGATCGGCCGGCCGGCTGTGGTCCCCTCGAACGGCGCGCTCGGCATCGCCAACCGCGAGTACGTGACCAACGAGGACAAAAGCGTCGTCGTCGATCCGGACAAGCTGACGCTCGTCAAGGACGAACACGTCGTCATGGCGCTGCGCATGGAGGCGGAGTTCGGCCTGCGCCGCGAGGAGGCGATCAAGTTCACGCCGTCCAGGGACGACCGGGGCGACCGCATACGGCTCAAGGGATCGACCACCAAGGGCGGCCGGCCGCGCGAGGTGCCGGTCCGGAAGGACAGCCAGCGCCGGGTGCTCGACGAGGCGCGGAAGCTGGCCGGAAGCGGGGCGCTGATTCCGCCGGACCGCAACTACAAACAGCAGCTCAAGGTGTACGAGGACCAGACGCGGGCAGCGGGGCTGTACCGCATGCACGGTCTGAGGCATCACTATGCCCAAATCCGCTACGAGGAGATCACCGGGTGGAAGGCGCCGGCTGCGGGCGGGCCGCGGCAACGATCGCTGACCGGAGCGAAGCGGCGGATCGACAGGGACGCGCGCAAGACCATCGCGCGCGAACTCGGGCATGACCGGCAGAGCGTGGTGTCGGTCTACGCCGGCAGATGAAGGGTGCCGAACCGGGACGCGGCGTTGCGCATCCCGGCGGCGACGGGGCGGTCAGTAGCGATGGAAGCGCCTGCCATCGTCAAAGAGGGAGCGTTCCCATCCGCGCTCTGCCTTCGGCACCGGGTCCGGCAGCGGCGACCAATAGGCTGCGGATGCTTCTCGCGGCGCACGGGCGTTCCAAGGACTCACGCCGCAGTCGAGATTGGAAGGGTCGTGCGCCTTCTCGGGCTTGGCCGCGAACTCGTCGATCGCCGCCGCGTCGATGGCGTCCTGCCGCTTCTGCGCGCGCTCGGCGTCGCGGTCGTCGCGGCACCGCTGGCAGAGGAAGTCGCCTGCCAACCGTTTCCGATACGCGCATCGTCGGCAGCCACCTTCGGAAACGAGGGTGCGCCTTCTTCTGCGGCAACTGGCGGCTCGGCGGTCCAGGCAAGGCTGGCACGAGGCGTACCAGTCCCCGTCGGGCTTGCGGGCTGCCGGGCGGGTGCACCCATGCTGCGCGCAGCGTCGCGGCTTCTGGCGGAGGACGGCGGGCGGGACGAAGCCCGGCGGGGCCTTGCCGCTCCACTGGGCGATGACGGTTTCGAGGTCCATGGTGATCTCCTGTTCAGACTCGCGACGCGGTGTGCGTCGATGCCTGAACGGGCGGCACGCGCGCGCAGCGCGGTCACCTCGCGCCAGCGAGGTCGAAGCGTGCGAAGAACCCGAAGGGTTGACCGCGCGAGTACGCGTGCGACGCTGGCGGGCAGACGACGGACGACATGCGGTCGTTGACATCGCCGGCGCTGGACGATGCGGCGGCCCTGAGTGGAGAAGGCGATATGGCAAGGTGTGGGCGGGGACCGATGCGTCACCCGCAGTCGGGCGGCTACGGTCTGCTGGGGTCGCCACGCAACGCGGCCGGGCGGTCTACCAGCCGGCTGTTTTGTCGGAGCGCTCGGTGCGATCTCACCGCCCGGAGGGCGGAAGCGATAGGGATCGTTACCCGCCAGGGCCATGACCCCGCAGGGGGCTTGGTCGCCGAAGGCGATAGAGCCCGGGCCGCCGCAGGCGGCATCGCCCACGAGGGCCTCTGGACGCTGCTGGCGCCGCTGTGCCGACACCCTGGGACCAAGCCCGGATCACGATCGATGCGCCTTGTGACGGCACATGGGGCGGCCAGGAGGGACGGTCGCCGCTCAAGGCAGTCAGCGGCGGGCCGGGAGCACGGGGCGGTCGCTGGCGTGTGCGAGGAAAGCGCGAGAGGGCCGGGTGCCACGCGGGCGGCCAGACCGTGAGGCGGACGCCGGCGATCAGCGACCGGCGGCAGCGGAAACCGACCATCCCGAACCGGCGGCACCGCGGGAGGGGCGGCGCCATGAAGTCTGGAAGGAAGTCGGAGCTGCGCGGTCGCGGAGTCGCCGGAGTCGCAACTGGAGTCAAGAGTTATCGCGTGATCGATTCGGTGCCGGTTTGTTGGAACACGCGCCGAAAATTCCTTCAACCGACTGTATTCATTGATCTTTTTCGACGCATCCCGCTGACGCCACATCTTCACGATCTTGACGAGATAGGGGCTCACCAGCGGGTGGGTGGTGACGATATGCGCCTCGTCGATGGCGACCATGATCTCGCGCCCGGTGTGCTGGTCGCGCTCGGCGATGTTGTTGACCACGTTCAGGAGCGAGATGAGCGCGATGGCGAGGTGCGCCTCGTAGCCCTCGCGGGCGAAGTGGGCGAGATCCACGAGCGTCACGTCCGTCTCCGGCCAGATGTCGCCGTCGCGGTTGAACACCTCGCCGGCGAAGCCGTCGCAGAAGAGGCCGATGGCGTCGCCCATGTCCCGGAGCCGCTGGCGCGCCTCGTCGAGCAGGCCCTCGCGGGTCTCGGCAAGCAGGTGGAACGCGCGGCGCACGTGCCCGGTGCGGGGCGCGACGCCCTCGGCGCGGGCGTTCTTGGCCGCCTCGATCACCGCGTCGCGGATCACGCGCCGGTCCGCCCGCCGCAGCCGCTCGACCTCCTTGGCCTCGCCGCCGGTGACCATGAGCGTGGCGACCGTCTCCAGTTCGCCCAGGATGTCCCGCGGCTCGTCCTCGTCGTCGTCCGCCACGTCGCCGAGTTCCGGCAGCTCCGCGTCCTCCGGCGTCTCCGTGTCGAGCGCGACCTGCGCCGCCTCGGGCAGGAGCGCCGCGTCCGCGAAGGTGGGCAGCGAGACGCCGCTGCCGGGCTTGAGCGCCACGCGGTTGACGGACAGCCCGAGCGACTCGAACCAGTCGGTGAGCAGCCCGAACGAGTTGCCGGCCTCGATGACGAAGAGCCGCGGCCGGTGCACGGCCATCAGCTGCGCCAGCATGCCGCCGAGCGTCGCGCTTTTCCCGGCGCCGGTGGGTCCGACCAGGAGCCCGTGGGCGTTCTTCAGGCGGTCGAGCTTGTTCAGCGGGTCGAAGGTGAGCGGCTCGCCGCCGCGGTTGAAGAATGACAGGCCCGGATTGCCGGTGCCCGTCGAGCGGCCGAACAGCGGCCAGACGTTGGCCGCGTGCTGCACCCAGGCGAGGCGCGTCTGCCGCCAGCCGGCCCGCTTGTCCACGTCCGGGTCGTAGGCCATCGGCAGGTGCAGCAGGAAACTGTCCAGCGCGCGCGCGTCGTCCTTGGGCGCGACCGCCCGGAACCCGTGGCGCAGCAGCACGGTCCGCGCGTCGGCGGTACGCGTGTCCAGGTCCTCCATCGACGGCGCGCGCAGGAAGAAGGCGACGCCGAGCCGGTAGAGCTTGTGGCGCTCGCCCATGATCTCCTTGGCGGTCCGGCAGTCGGCCCGTGCGCGCAGCGCATCCGCCGACTCGCCGGTGGCGGAGGCGGCGATGCGGTCGACGTGCGCGTCCACCGTGTCCTGGGGCACGGGCACCAGGGTGGTGACGTAGACCGTCCCCTCCGGCAACTGGTCGAGCACCGCGTTCACCGCGTCGCCGTGGCGCGTCTCGCCGGTCACGTGCCCGATCGCCGGCGGACGCCGCAACCCCTCCACGGTCAGCACGCGCATCGCCGTGCGGTCGAACGCCCAGGCGCCGTTGGCCGCGTCCGAGCGGGGGTGCGTGTAGAAGAGCGAGTCCGCGAACGCGTCCCCATAGGGGAGTTCGCCGTCGAGGTACTCGCGGGCGAACGCCGCGGGGTCGTCCGGGGTGAGGTCCGTCCAGGCGTTGAACCAGCGCGTCAGCCAGGCGTGGAACTCGTTGGCCGTCAGGCGCCGCTGCTTGACGCCGAGCCCTTCCAGCGCGCCCATGAGCTTGCCGCCCGCCTCGAGCACCGGCGCCCCCTCGCCGGACGACGCCCCGTCACGGTTCCAGCGGTGGATCGTGACCACCGTGCGCTGCCGCGCGCCCGCCCAGCGGGTCTGGGAGAGCCGGTCGGCGAACAGTCCGCCGGGCTTCGCGACGCCCCGATAGTGGCCGGCGACGATGTTCGCGTACGCCTCGGAAAACCCCGTAGCCCGCAAATCCGCGGCCATGTACTCCCCGAACGCCGCCGCCGCGGCCGACAGGTCCGGCTCGCGCCAGGTGAACGTCTGAACCACCCAAGGGGACGTGTCGAGCTCCTCGAAGCTGTCCTGGAGCACGTCGTGCAGGCCGTTGCGGAGGTCGGTCAACCAGCGCCCCCCACGGCCTTCGGTGCCGCGCGGCTCGATCTCCCACACCGCCCCGACGCTCCTGCCGTCCTCCAGGAGAATCGTGCCGTCCTCGAGCGCCTCGGCCCACGGCAGATGGTCCACGAACGAGCGCGCGGGGCGGTACATCGACGCCACCGTCGCGGGCGGCACGCCTTTCCGGGGCGCCGGACGCTTCGGTGCGCCATTCGCTTCGCCGCCGTCCTGCCCGGTGGAGTTCCGAACCTCGCCCGACCCCTGTGCCTCACCCGACTCCGCCCGCGAGCGTTTCCTGAGCAGTTCCTTGAGCTTCACTTCGATTCCCCGCGCCGCGGCGCCGGCGTAACGTCGCCGGGCGCGCCCGCCATTGGCGAACCGGCGGCCTCGCCGGTTGCCTCATCCCGACCGGGTTGCAGCCGCCGCGCCGCCTGCTCCCGTTCTCCCGGCAGCGCGTACTCCACCCGCTCGTAGAGCGGCACCGCGGTCGTGTAGCCGGGCACCGGAACGCGCTCGTCAGTCGCCAGGTGCGGCGTCACGTAGATGTAGATATCGGGATTCGGGAGGCGCGGGAACAGCAGTTCCAGCTCGTTCGCCGCGGTGCGCGTGTACGTAGCGGCTTCCGGCCCGGCACTCCGATCCGGCTCTTCCGTTCCGGCTTCCGGCGCTTCGCACTTCCGGGCGAACAGCCACCACCGGCAGCGGCGTGGCGGCGATTCATCCCGCGGCTCGTCCGCCCCGGTTTCCGTCCCGAACCCAGGTGTCCCGCGGTACAGGTCGATCATTCGCGGCCCCTCCGCGAGCACGGAAGAGGGCCCGTTCGACGCGCAGCCCGCCGCGGCGGCTGCAAGCAATACCAAGGTCAATCTAGTCCAGCGCACGATGCCTCCCCGCCGTCAGGGCGTCCTCGTGGCGGACCAGCCGGCCCGCCGGGTCGTAGTCGATCTTCAGTTCCTCGTCCACGTGCACGGCCACCCGCGCACCGGGCGCCACGTAGACGGCGTCGTACTCCTGCGCCTGCCGCTCGCGCAGCCAGCGCGCCACCTCTTGCGCCGCGCCGGACAGCCCCCGGCCCGCCGCGTAGCGGCCGAGGTCGCCGTCGACCACCGTGGTGGCGGTCCCGGCGACGCCGCCGGCGACCGTCTGCGTCTGCGCGGGCCCGCGCCCCCCCGCGGCCGCGCCCCCGGGGGGCGCCCCCGCCCGCGGGGCGCGGGGGGGCGCCCCCGGGGGGGCGCCCGCCCCGGCCCCGGCCCCGCCCCGC
>JAPPHW010000398.1 GCA_028820945.1 Defluviicoccus sp. | reverse complement strand
GGGGGGGGGGGGGGGGGGGGGGGGCGGGGCGGCGCCGCCCCCCCCCCCCCGCGGCCCCCCCCCCCGCGGCGGGGACGCGGGGGTGCGTTTCCGTCAGAACCGGACAAATTTATCCTAATTCCGGACCCGCCAGGGCGTATACCCAATCGGCGTCGTCCAGCGGATCGGAACGGTCGCGCAGCATGCGGATATAGGGGCGCTGATAGGCGAATCCGGATGCTCCCAGCCATTCGATCAGCGCCCGGTGGCGGCTGGGGCAATCGATGACCGCCTGGCCATCGAGCCCGGCGAGCGCCCGCGCCGCGAGCGCGACGGCGGTGCCGGGATCGTCGGCGACGAGCGGGCCGATCTGGGTCGCCTGGCGACCGTCGCGGGCAAGCGCGTAGCCGGTCAGCGTATCGCCCTTCCGGGCAACGAAGGCGCGGTCCGGCCGGCGCCGCAGGAGCGAAGCGAGGAGGGCCGACCGGTCGCCGCCGAAGACCCGTGAATCGCGCTCCGCTATCTCCGCGATGTCGTCCTTGCCGGCGAGACCGATATCCGCCGCCGTCCGAGGCGCCCCGGCGGGCGCGACGGACTCCGCCCAGTAGCGTTCGATCCTGTAGATGTCTTCGAAACCCAGATGCTTGTAGACCTCGCGCCCGTCGGGCGTCGCGTCGAGCCCGGCGATCGTGCCGGCGTTCTCCAGATCCACGAGCACGCGGTTCATCAGGTCCGTCGCGATGCCGCGCCGCCGCCGGTCCGGGCTCACCAGCACCATGCAGACCCACGCGAAGGCGCCGTAGCCGAGCGCCATCGCCGAGCCCACCAGCTTGCCGTTCGCATCGGTCCGCCCGTGGCCGAAGCCGTTGGCCAGCATGTAGCGCCAGTCGGCCAGGTTCTGGTTCCAGCCTATCTCTTGCGACAGCGCAGCCCCGCGCGCCGCGTCGGCGACGGTCAGCGGGGCAAGGGTCAGCCCCTCAAAAGGATCCGTCGCGGCTGTCATAGTCCGTCGGCTTCTCGAGGCTTTCCATGCCGCGCCCGACCCAGTCGGCCACCCAGTCGATCATCCGTTCCAGAGGCACCCGGGGATAGCCGAACAGCGCGTGGCAGGCCGAGGTATCGACCAACCAGCCGCGCTCTGCCTCCTCGCCGACGATATCGGGCGCTCTCTCCATCCGCTCCCCGAACGCGCGGGCCAGTGCACGCACGCTGATCGTCTCGGGCCCGCTGACGTTGAGCGGCGCGGTCGGCGTCGTGCAATGGCGCAAGCAGCGGAGCGCGACCGAATTGGCGTCGCCCTGCCAGATCACGTTGACATGGCCCGCGGTCACGTCGATCGCCTCGCCGCTCAGCACCTTGCGCGCAACGTCCCAAAGCACGCCGTAGCGCATGTCGATCGCGTAGTTGAGGCGGAACAGCCGACCGGGAGTCCCATACTTCGCGGAGAAGTACTCGAACGCGCGTTCGCGGCCGACGCAGGACTGCGCGTATTCGCCCATCGCGCCGAGCGGCGTCGCCTCGGTCGCGCCGCCGCCGGCAATCTCGACCCAGGGATAGACGTTGCCGGTGGAGAAGGCGACGATCCGCGAATCCCTGAACGTCTCCGCCACCGTGGCCGGGACGTGCGCGTTCATTGCCCATGTGAGCGGCAGGTTCCCCGTCGTCCCGAACTTGCGCCCGGCCATGAAGATCAGGTTGGGAACGCGCGGCAGCGCCTCCACCGCGCCACGGTCGAGAAGATCGACACGGATCGTCTCGATGTCCCAGCCCTGGAGCCTGGCCTCGACACCGGGCTCCGAGAACCGGGCGACCCCGACAATGCGCTTTCCCGGCGCGGCGCGCCTGGCCAGCCGCGCGAGCGTCGGCCCCATCTTGCCGCCCACGCCGAGGATCATGATGTCGCCGTCGACCGCGGCGAGATCGTCGGTCAGCGCCGGATCGGGCCGGGTCATGAACTCTTCGAGCGCCTCCACGTCGGCGAAACGCTCCGGCAGGGGATCGGGCGGCTCCGTCATACGCGCCTCAGAAATCGAACAGCGCGGCCGGGTTCTCGACCAGCATCCGGTGCCGCGTCCCGGGATCGGGGACCATGACCGGGACCAGGTCCACCAGGTCGCCGTCGTCGCACATTTCGCCCGGCGTCCAGCGCTGGGTGTGCGGCCAGTCGGTGCCCCAGATCAGGCGTTCCGGCGCGGCGGCGACCGTGGCGTGGACGAAGGGCATCACGTCGTCATAGGGGTGGCCGGTCTTCGTCAGCCGTTCCGCGCAGCAGACCTTGGCCCAGACATGCGGCAGGCGGATCAGGTCGAGATACGCGCGGAAGCCCGGCTGATCGAGCCCGTGGGTCACGTCGATCCGACCGAAATGGTCGATCACCACGGGAATCGGGATTTTCGCGATCCAGTCCGCCGCCTCGATGAGCTGCTCGGGCATGGCGTGCAACGTCGCCGACCAGCCATGCGGCGCGATCGCCGCGATCACCCGGTCGAACATGGCGAGATCCATCCCGCCGCCCGCCCCGGTAAACAGCGTCAACCTGACGCCGCGCGCGCCCTGTTCGTGGAAGGACCTGTAGTCCGCCGCCGAGAACCGGTCGTCTGCCTTCAACACCGCGCGGAACCGCCCGTCGGACCTCGCGACCGCGTCGAGCGTCACGCCGTTGTCGAAGCCGTGCCCCATCGGCTGGGTCACCACGCCGCGGTCGATCCCAAGCAGGTCCGCCAGGTTCATGTAATGCTCGAACGGCGCGGTCGCCGGCACGTAGGCCTTGGTGTCGGCGAAGGGGAACCGGTCGGGCGGGCCCATGACGTGAAAATGGCTGTCGCAGGTGCCCGGCGGCAGGCGGAAATCGGGACGGCGCGGGTTGGGAACCGGCGGATAGGCGATCGGCAGGAATTCGGTCATCGGCGGGCCCCACGGTTCGGCGCGGGAAAGCCTAGTCCGTCGCAAGGGCGGCGTCCATTTGGGCCTTCATTCGAACCGGTGACGGGTTTGGCCGCGCGGGCGTCGGGGTGCTACGTTTCGGTGCGGACCCTGGCGGCGCTCCGATGCCGTTCCGGAACCGTCGGTCCGCAAGTCGCCGAATTCCAAACGGGAGATGCAGAGTGAAACGATCTATTTCGGTAGTCGCAACGCTTGCGGCAAGCGCCATGGTTTGCTCCGGAGCGCTGGCGCAGAAGACCTTCACGATGAAGATCGGGATGCCCACGATCAACGACTCGAACCACTTCTCCGCCCTTTGGGTGAAGAAGGAAGTGGAGGCGAAATCGAACGGCCGGATCCAGGTCAGGGTTTTCCCCGCCGGCCAGCTGGGCAAGATTCCACGCCAGATCGAGGGCATTCAGCTCGGCACGCAGGAGGCTTTCAACATCCCTCCCGGCTTTTTCGTCGGTATCGAACGCGCCTTCATGGTGACCGACGCGCCGGGCATCTTCGAAGATATCGGCCACGCACACAGGGCGGTGAACCATCCGCCGTTCCGCGAGAAGTTCGGAAAGCTGGGCGCGAAAAAGGGATTCACGGCGAACTATCTGTGGGCCTGCGGCAACACGTCGATCGCGACGATCGCACCGTTCAAGACGCTCGAGGACATCAAGGGCCGGAAGATCCGGGTGCTCGCGACCCCGCTCGAGCGCGCCTTCATCTCGAAGCTCGGCGCGACGGGCGTGCCGATGCCCTATACCGAGGTGCTTCCGGCGATGCAGCAGCGGGTCATCGACGGCGTGCGCAGCGCGGTCATCGTGATGTACCCGTCGAAGTTCTACACTGTCGCCAAGCACATCACGCTGACCGGCATGGCACAGATAACCTGCGGCCAGTTCCTCAGCAATCTCTGGCTCCAGAAGCTGCCGAGCGACCTCCGGGACATCGTGTTCGCGGCCGGCCAGGGCGTTACGCCGCATGCCGGCAAATGGGGCGTCGATCTGACCAAGAAGGCGGAAGAGAACTGGGCGCGCGACGCCAACGTGTATCGCCTGTCCGAGCAAGACCAGGAAAAGCTTCGCCGTCTTGCCGGTCCGATCGCCGACGAAATCCTCGCCGACGATCCGAGGACAAAGGAAATGTATGCGCTTCTCAAGGAAGCGGTTGCGGCGACGCGCAAGAAATAGCGAGTCGCCGGGATGCGCGGACGCCTCTTCTTCCATGGGGCGTCCGCAACCCTTGAGGATACGCGTCCCGTGAATCGTCGCCGATCGTGGGACTGACGCGAAACGACATTCCGGCGGACGTGCGGGCCCTGATCCGGCGGGGCACTGTCGTCCCGGCGCACCCGCTGGCCCTCGATGCGGGGCGCAGACTCGATTCCAGGCGCCAACGCGCGCTGACCCGCTACTACCTCGACGCGGGCGCGGGCGGCCTCGCCGTCGGCGTCCACGCGACCCAGTTCGCCATCCGCGAGGCCGGCCTCTACGAAACCGTGCTGGAGCTCGCGGCGGCGACGGCCGAAGAATGGACGAACCGCCCCGTCGCGATGATCGCCGGGCTCGCCGGGCGCACCGGGCAGGCGGTCGCCGAGGCGAAGACCGCGGTCCGGCTCGGCTACCACGCGGGGCTTCTCAGCCTCGGCGCGATGAAAGATGCCTCGGAGGACGAGCTGGTCGCGCATTGCCGGCGGCTCGCCGACGAAATCCCGCTGGTCGGGTTCTACCTCCAGCCCGCGGTCGGCGGACGCCCCCTTTCCGCGGCGTTCTGGCGGCGGTTCGCCGGGATCGACAACGCCATCGCCGTCAAGGCCGCGCCGTTCGACCGCTACCGCACCTTCGATGTCGTACGCGGCATCGTCGAGGCGGGAGCGGAGGATCGGATCGCCGTCTACACCGGCAACGACGACCACATCGTGCTGGACCTTGCGGTGCCCGTGGCGGTCCGGCGTCGCGGCGAGGAAGTCCGCCTCCGCATCCGGGGAGGGCTGCTCGGCCACTGGAGCGTCTGGACGAGGCGCGCGGTCGAGCTGTTGGCGCGGGTTCACGCGGCGATAGAGGCCGGCGCCGTGGACGAGGACCTGCTCGCGCTCGATTCCCGCGTGACCGACTGCAACGCCGCGATCTTCGACGTCGCCAACGGGTTCCGGGGCTGCATCGCCGGCTGCCACGAGATCCTCCGGCGCCAGGGGCTGCTGGAAGGCATCTGGTGCCTCGATCCCGACGAGACGCTGAGCCCCGGCCAGGCCGGGGAGATCGACCGCGTCCGCGCCGCCCATCCCGATCTCGCCGACGACGATTTCGTCGCCGCGAACCTGGAGCGCTGGCTGGCGTAGCGTCCCTCGATACGGCGCTGGCGCGCCTACTCGGGATGAGGAGCAAGAAAAGAACCCCTCATCCTGAGTAGCGCCCGAAGGGCGCGTATCGAAGGACGCACGTCCGGCCTACACCCGCGCGCTCTCCAGCGTCGACGGGTGGAACAGCTCGGCCGGGTCCATCTCGCGGACCGCGAGGCCCTGGGCGTGGGAGTAGCGCACGACCGCCTCCAGCTCGCGCAAATTGTCCTGGAACCCGTAGGGCCAGATGTCGCGGCCCAGCAGCGCCCGGGTCCTTTCGATCTCGGCGGCGATCCAGGGTACGGAGACGTGCGGCGCGGTCACGTCGTCGAGCGCCGCGACCGCGATGTTCTTGGCCGCGCGGAACGCCTTGTAGAGGCTCGCCGGGAGCCAGGGATGCGCCTCGGCGAGACTCTCCCGCATCGCAACCAGATGCATGATCGGGTAGAGCCCGGATTTCCGGTAATACGCCTCCTCGGCCGCGCGATAGTCGGGAAAGAGCCGCCGCACCGGGCCGTCGCCCGCCCCGAAACAGGACGGCGCCCGCGCGCTGACCAGCGCGGAAAGCTCGCCCGCCGCAAGCATCGCGGACAGGTTGCGCTCCGGCGGCAAGGGTCTGACCTCGATTCCCGGCGGCAGATCCAGCGGATAAGCGCCATAGCGGCCCGGCTGCTCCAGCCCGCCGGTGCGCCAGACGATGTCGGACGGCATC
>JAPPHW010000292.1 GCA_028820945.1 Defluviicoccus sp. | reverse complement strand
TGCTCGCCGAGGCGCAGCGCACCGCGGAGATCACCCGCGGCGAGGGCGACCAGGAAGCGACGCTGATCTGGGCCGACGGGTTCGGCCGCGACGCCGAGTTCTTCCGCTTCTACCGCTCGATGCAGGCCTATCGGGAAGCGCTCAAGAGCGACGACACGACGATGGTGCTCTCGCCCGACAGCGACTTCTTCCGGTTCTTCGGCAATATCGGAAAGCGCGGCGGGCCGGCAGAATAGACCGGCGATGCTGGGCACCGACCTGCTGGCGGCGATCGCGCTGGCGCTGGCGATCGAGGGCGCGCTCTACGCGCTGTTCCCCGACGCGATGAAGCGCTTCATCCTGCGCGTCGCCGACCAGCCGGCCAACGCGCTGCGCACCGCGGGGCTGGTCGCGACCGCGCTCGGCGTCGGTCTGGCGTGGCTGGTGCGCGGGTGAGGAAAATTTCATATCGAGACGTGTCGAAACCGGAAGTCTGACCCGATTGGGTGTGGGCCGTATCGAATAAGAAAAATATATGTCTTGGGCTAATCGCTGAAGAAACCATATATTTCGCTACCGGAATTCACAGGTTGTTTGCGTTAGCCCGAAGGGTCATGCTGCCGCGATCGACGGGGAGGCTACGATGGACGGGGTGAGCGAGAAGGCCCGATGCCCGGCCGGTCGCCAGCCCAGCAAAGCCGAGTTGGAAGATGCCGTGGACATCGACGTTATGCCGGCAGCTTCGAACGGGGCCGGGTATCGCGGCGCCATGGACCCACCCGCGACGGCTCGCGTCTAGCCGTCCGGTTCCAGGCCACCCACCCCTTGTATAGACCCCTGACCGCAAGCGAAGCGGCATCGCGAACGAAGCGATGGCTTGAAGGATTCGAATCATGGCGGCATTGACGGCTCCCTCCTGGGCTCAGCCCTGTGCCGGGTTTCGTTCCCGGAAGGCGGCGCAGATCTGTGCCTACTTCGCGACCCGAAGCGGAGGCGTCATAGAAAAACTGAAACTCATCAAGCTGATCTATCTTGCCGAACGACAATTCCTGTCGGCGCACCACCATCCAATGCTTTTCGACGAGTTCTATTCTCTTCCGCACGGACCCGTTTGTTCCAGCACGTTGAACGGAATCGACGGCGTGATTCATGAGAGTTTGTGGGACGAATACATTGCGAGGAACGGCAACATCGTCGTCGCCGTGAAATCGGTGGAAAGAGAGGACCTGGACCACGTCAGCGATGCAGAGATGGAAGTGCTGGATGATGTCTGGCAAGAGTTTTCAGGCATGACCGCCTCTCAGATCAGAAACTATACGCATGAGAATTGCCCCGAATACACGGAAACTGACAAAGCTCGAATTCCAATCTCCTATCGGCAAATCTTCGATGCTCTCGGGGAGGAAGATGCCGTGGAAATCGCGAAAGGCATTTCGGAACTTGTAATATTGGAGGGTATCCTGGAAGACAATGAATGAGAGAACCCTCTCCACGGGCTCAACGTTGCTCTTACCCGGCACCCACCAAAATCCCGACAATCGCCATTTGTGCATAGTACTGAACGACCCCCGGAACGAAGCTGGCAACCAAGCGCTATATGTCCCTGTAATCACGGTTCGGCGGAAATTCGATGCCACATGTATTCTGGATGTGGGAGACCATCCGTTTATCAGACATCGAAGTTGCGTTCATTACGCAACGATGAGCCAACGGTCCGAGGCGCATCTGTTGAAAGTCGGCACGATCCGGGAACCTCTGCGCGAAGAGGTTTTGCGAAGAGTTCTCGAGGGCGTGACAGCCTCTCCCCATTCGGCGCCTTGGGCAATGAAATTCTTCCTGGGCGACCAGGAAGCGACAACACATCGAGCGACAAACAGTCGATGAGGAGGCATCCCGTGACCGTGCGCGACAGAACACCGATGAACCCGGGACGACGGAGGATGTCGCGATGCCGCGTCGGGCCTGTCCTGCCGCTCGCCCTCGTGTTGGTTCTCGGCGGGGCGCTGCCGGCGGCCGCCAAGGCGCCGCCGGCGAGCTTCGCCGATCTCGCCGCCAGGCTGCTGCCGTCGGTCGTCAACATCTCCACCACTCAGGCGGCGCGGCCGGACAGCGGCAACCGGCCGGAAATCCCCCGTCTGCCGCCGGGATCGCCCTTCGAGCGTTTCTTCCGCGATTTCTTCGACCGCCAGCAACAGAACCCCATGCCGCGGCAAAGGGTCACCTCGCTCGGCTCCGGCTTCGTCATCGACGCGTCCGGGGTGATCGTCACCAACAACCACGTCATCGCCGAAGCCGACAAGATCGCCGTCATCCTGTCGGACAAGACCCGGCTGGAGGCGAAGGTGATCGGGCGCGACGCCAAGACCGACATCGCGCTGCTCCGCGTCGATCCCGGCGAGAAAAGGCTGAAGGCGCTCGGCTTCGGCGATTCGGACGGCTCGCGGGTGGGCGACTGGGTGATCGCGATCGGCAACCCGTTCGGGCTCGGCGGCACGGTGACCGCGGGCATCGTGTCGGCCCGCCAGCGCGACATCAACTCCGGCCCCTACGACGACTTCATCCAGACCGACGCCTCGATCAACCGCGGCAATTCGGGTGGGCCGATGTTCAACCTCGCGGGCGAGGTCATCGGCATCAACACCGCCATCTTCTCGCCGACGGGGGGAAGCGTCGGCATCGGTTTCGCGATCCCCTCGAACCTGGCCAAGCCGATCGTCGACCAGCTGCTGAAATACGGCCGCGCCCGGCGCGGCTATCTCGGCGTGCGCATCCAGACCGTCACCGAGGAGATCGCCCAGGGTCTGGACCTGCCCTCGGCGTCGGGCGCGCTGGTGACCAACCTGTCCGAGGACGGCCCGGCCGCCAGGGCGAAGCTCGAGGTCGGCGACGTCATCCTCAGCTTCGACGGAAAGCCCATCGGGGAGATGCGGAGCCTGCCCCGGATCGTCGCCGAGACCGCGGTCGGACGCGAGGTCGACGTGGTGGTCTGGCGCAAGGGCGAGAAGAAGACCCTCAAGGCCACGCTCGGCGAGTTCCCCGAGGACGAGCCGCGGGTCGCGTCGCGAACCCCCGCGGAACGGCCGAAGGACGCGACGGTGGAGTCGCTCGGGCTCGACCTCGCCGCGATCACTCCGGATCTGCGCAAGCGGTTCAACCTGGCCGACGACGCGGCCGGCGTCGTCGTCACGAAGGTCGAGCCGGGCAGCCCGGCGGCGGAGAAGCAGATCCGTCCCGGCGACATCGTCCGCAAGATCGGGCCGCGGCAATCGGACATCGCCGATCCCGACCAGGTCGAGGAGGCCGTGGAGAGCGCCAGGAAGTCGAACCGGGACACGCTGCTCCTCCTGGTCGAGCGCGAGGGCGGCCAGCGGTTCATCGCGCTCAAGATCGCGAAGGGGTGAGGGCGCGGCCCGGGACGCGGAATTCGGCACACCGCCCCCGGGTCGTCATGCCCGGACTTGTTCCGGGCATCCACATCTAGCGGCATCGCGGTGCGAGCCGGGAACGGGCGAGGCGGCGGAGGAACGTGGATGCCCGGAACAAGTCCGGGCATGACGACCCGGGGGCGGCACCTGAGCACCGCTGTGACACCGGGCCCGACCGGCTCTTTCCGGAGCACATCCGGCGGTGGGTTCGCGTAACGTCGCGGGAGAATCCCTGCGCCCTTGCCCGGCACCGTTGAGTCAATATACTCAGGCGACCGTGGGAGGTCGGTAATGGCTCCGGAAGTCCTTGGATACGTCAATCTGGCGGGTATCCTCGCCGCCATCGGGTTCCTTTGGAACCTGCATCGCGACATGCGGGCGATGGACGGACGGATCGACGATCTGGCTCGAGAGTTGTCCGAGCTTCGCGGCGAATTCCGCGGCCGCTTCGGACCGCCTTCCGCCACGGAGGGATAGCGGTCAATCGTGTCCCGTCCGGCTTGTCCAAGATCCCAGCCCCTGCCGCCAATTCGGCCGCCCGGGCGCCGCTGATCGTCGTCGGGGGGCCGACGGCGGCCGGGAAGTCGGCCCTCGCCGTTGCGCTGGCCGAGCGCTTCGGCGGGGTCGTGATCAATGCGGACTCGATGCAGCTTTACGCCGCGCTCTCGATCCTCACCGCGCGGCCCGGCGCGGACGCGCTCGCGCGGGCGCCGCATCGTCTGTTCGGCATCGCGGAGCCCGACGACATCTGGTCGGCCGGGCGCTGGCGCCGCCGCGCGGCCGGGGAGATCGACGCCGCCCACGCGGCGGGGAAACCGGCCATCGTCGTCGGCGGGACGGGGCTCTACCTCCAGGCGCTGACCGAGGGGCTCGCCGACGTGCCCGCGGCCGATCCCGCGATCCGGAGGCGGCTCCGCGCCCTGCTCGCCGAACGCGGCGGCGCGGCGATGCACGGGATGCTCTCCGAACGCGACCCGGAGGGCGCGGCGGCGATCCGGCCGAGCGACCCGCAGCGCATCCTGCGCGCGCTGGAAGTGCTGGAGGCGACGGGCGAGCCGCTCCACGTCTGGCACGCGCGCCAGACGACCGCTCCGCCGGACGGCTGGGCAACGCTGCAATTCCTGCTGATGCCGGACCGCGACGCGGTCTACGCCGCCTGCGACGCGCGTTTCGACCGGATGATGGCCGACGGCGCGCTGGCGGAGGCGCGGGCGGTGGATGCGATGGGCCTCGATCCGGAGCTGCCGATGATGAAGGCCGTCGGTCTCGCCCCCCTGCTCGCCCATTGCCGGGGGGAACGCACGCTCGACGAGGCGGTCGCCGCCGCGAAGCGCGACACGCGGCGCTACGCCCGCCGGCAGATGACCTGGTTCCGCAACCGGTCGACGCCGGACCGCATCGTCGACGCGCAATATTCGGAAAGTCTGTTGCCCGAAATCTTTTCATTTATTAGCGATTTTCGGTTGACCCTGTCCCGATGACCGATTAGTTTTGCGCTCCCTCACTGGGGGACCCATAGCCGGCCTCGACGGGCCGGTTTCGTTTTGCCGGCGCGCCCCGCGACACGCCCGCCGGCGAACCGCGAAGGAGTGGCGTTATGGCCAGCCGAGAGATGACCGGCTCCGAGATCGTCCTGAAGGCCCTGGTCGACCAGGGCGTCGACACGGTATTCGGCTATCCGGGCGGTGCGGTGCTGCCGATCTACGACGCGATCTTCGCGCAGAACGAGCTGCGCCATGTGCTGGTCCGCCAGGAGGGCGGCGCGGTGCACATGGCGGAGGGCTATGCGCGCTCGACCGGCAAGGTCGGCGTCGTCCTCGTCACCTCCGGCCCGGGGGCGACCAATGCCGTCACCGGGCTGACCGACGCGCTGATGGACAGCGTCCCGGTGGTCTGCCTGACCGGCCAGGTGCCGACCCACCTGATCGGCAACGACGCCTTCCAGGAAGCCGACACCACCGGCATCACGCGGCCCTGCACCAAGCACAACTATCTCGTCAAGGAGATGGAGCAGCTGCCGCGCGTCATGCACGAGGCGTTCCACGTCGCCCGGAGCGGCCGGCCCGGCCCGGTCGTCATCGATCTCCCCAAGGACATCCTGATGGGCAAGGGCGCCTATGCGGGGCCCGAGAACTTCGTCCACCGCTCCTACCAGCCCGGCACCAAGGCGGATGGCGGCGCCATCGCCGAGGCGGTCGAATTGATGGCCAACGCCAGGCGGCCGCTGTTCTATGTCGGCGGCGGGGTGATCAATTCGGGGCCGGAGGCGTCGAAGCGGCTGACCCGGCTGGTCCGTCTGACCGGCTACCCCGCGACGGTGACGCTGATGGGGCTCGGCGCCTTCCCCGCGTCGGATCCGCAATGTCTCGGCATGCTCGGGATGCACGGCATGTACGAGGCCAACCTCGCGATGCACGGCTGCGACGTGATGATCAATGTCGGCGCCCGGTTCGACGACCGGGTGACCGGGAGGCTCGCCGATTTCTCGCCGGGCTCGAAGAAGATCCACATCGACATCGACCCGTCCTCGGTCAACAAGAACGTGC
>JAPPHW010000045.1 GCA_028820945.1 Defluviicoccus sp. | reverse complement strand
AGAAGTTGCGCTGCTCCAGCCCCGGCGTCAGCGGCTGCACGTAGCGGCGCACGATCACGTCGAAATCGTAGTGATCGGTGCGGTACTTGAAATTGGCCGAATCGACGATGCGGATCGACGCCTCGATCCCGAGCCGTCTGAGATTGGCGATGTAGGGCGAGACGATGCGGTTGAACGAGGCTTCGAACAGCAGGAATTCGATCGTCAGCGGCCTGCCGGAAGGATCGAGCAATTTTCCGTCCTTCACCCGGTAGCCCGCCTCGCGCAGCAACCGGGTGGCCTTGCGCAATTCGCGGCGGATCTTGCCGGAGCCGTCGGTGACATTGGCCTTGTAGGGACGGGTGAAGACCTCCTCGGGGATCTTGCCCCGGAACGGCTCGAGCAGCGAGAGCTCCGCCTCGCTCGGCGGGGCGTGGGCGGCGAGCGGCGAGTTCTCGAACATCGAGTTGGTGCGCTCGTAGAGCCCGAAGAACAGGTTTCTGTTGGTCCACTCGAAGTCGAAGGCGAGGTCGAGCGCGCGCCGCACCCGGCGGTCCTTGAACTTGTCCCGCCTGAGGTTGAAGAAGAACGCTTGGACGCCCGACGGCGTCTCGTCGGGCAGCGTCTCGCGCAGCATCAGCCCCTTGCGCACCGGCGGCTTGTCGTACTGGGTCGCCCAGCTCCTGGACGTGAACTCCTCGCGGAAGTCGTACTGGCCGGCGAAGATCGCCTCGAAGGCGATGTCGCGGTCGCGGTAATAGTCGACCTTGATCCGGTCGAAATTGTAGCGCCCGCGATTGACCGGCAGGTCGCGCGCCCAGTAGTCGCTCACCCGCTCGTAGGTCACCGACCGTCCGGGCTCCGCCCGGGCGACGCGGTAGGGTCCGCTGGACAGCGGCGGGGTGAAGGTCGTTCTGTCGAACGCGACGGTGGCGTAATACGCCTTCGACAGCACCGGCAGCGCCGCGAGCTGAACCGGAAGGTCGCGGTGCCGCCCGGGCTTAAAATCGAACCGGACCTTGTGGCGGCCAACCGCCTTCACGCCGGCCACGTCTCGGAACAGGATGCGGAACTGCGGATGCCCCTTCTCGACCAGCGTCCGATAAGTGAAGGCGACGTCGTCGGCCACGATCGGCGTGCCGTCGTGGAACCGGGCCTCCGGTCTGAGCCGGAAGGCGACCCAGCCGCCCTCCTCCGGGATCTCGACCGCCTCGGCGACGAGGCCGTAAAGCGCATCCGGCTCGTCGAAGGCGCGCGCCATCAGCGTGTCGAAAACGAGCGCGTTCCACGCCTCCTTCCGGCCCTTGAGGATGAAGGGGTTGAGGGTCTCGAATGTGTCGAGCCCCCAGAGCTTCAGCGTCCCGCCCTTGGGCGCGTCCGGATTGACGTACTCGAAATGGGTGAAGTCCGCGCCGTATTTGAGGTCGCCGAAGACCGAGACGCCATGGCTGACCTTCACCGCATCGGCGAACGCGCCGGTGGCGAGGAACACGACGGCGGCCGCACCGGCACGAAGAACGCCCTTTCTCACTGCGCGCCGCCCAGCTTGCGCTTGCGCTCTTCGAGGCTCGCCGCCTTGCCCGCATCGACCCACCAGCTCATCAGGTCGTTGCCGTATTTCGGGCTCTTGGCCGGCTTGCCGAGCTTGTCCCAATAGGCGATCCGGTCGAAGCGGATATGCCATTGCGGGATGACGTAGTGGTTCCACAGCAGAACGCGGTCGAGCGCGCGCGTCGCGGCGACCAGCCGGGCGCGGTCCGGTGCGGCGATCAGCTTTTCGATCAGGGCGTCGACGACCGGGTTCCGGATGCCCACGAGGTTGCGGCTGCCCTGGCGGCCGGCGGCGTCCGAGCTCCAGAAGTCGCGCTGCTCGTTGCCGGGCGAGTCCGACTGGCCCCAGCTCGCGATCGCCATGTCGAAGTCGAAGCCGTTCAGGCGGTTGATGTATTGCGACGAATCGACCACCCGGATGCGCCCCTCGATGCCGAGCCGCTTGAGGTTGCGGATGAACGGGGCGACCACCCGTTCGAAGAGGGGGCTGACCAGCAGGAACTCGATCTCCATCCTCTCGCCGGTCGCCGCATGGGTCAGCCGGCCGTCCTGGATCGACCAGGACGCGGCCTTGAGCAGGCGGACGGCGCGGCGGAGGTTGCGCCGGATATTGCCCGACCCGTCGGTTTCGGGCGGCTCGAAGGCGCGGGTGAAGACGGAATCGGGGACTTGGCCGCGAAACGGCTCCAGCAGAGCCTTCTCGGCGGCTCCGGGCAGCCCGCTGGAGGCGAGCTCGGAGTTGGAGAAGAAGCTCGTCGTCCGGCTGTACTGACCGTAGAACAGGTTGCGGTTCGACCAGTTGAAATCGAAGGCGAGCCCGATCGCCTCGCGCACCCGGATGTCGTCGAATTTCGCCCGCCTGAGGTTGAAGGCGAAGGACTGCATCCCGGTGGGCCGCGAATGGCGAACTTGTTCTGCATGCACCAGCCCCGCCTCCGCCGCGGGGAATTTGTAGCCCGTAGCCCAGTCCTTCGACGAGTTTTCCGACCGGTAGTCGTACTCGTTCGCCTTGAAGGCTTCGAGCGCGACCGTCTGGTCGCGGTAATAGTCGATCCGGATGCGGTCGAAATTGTTCATGCCGAGATTGATCGGCAGCCGCTCGCCCCAATAGTCCTTCACCCGCTCGTATTCGACGAACCGCCCGGGCTCGAAACGTGAGATCCGGTAGGGTCCGCTGCCGAGCGGCGGCTCCAGCGTGGTCCGGTCGAAGGCGCGGCCTTCCCAGTAGTGCTTGGGCAGAACCGGAAGCTGGCCGGTGATCTGCGGAAGCTCGCGGTTGGGCGGCCCGGTGAAGTGGAACTTCACCCGGTGCCGGCCGAGCCGTTCCGCCTTGGCGATATTGCGGTAGTAGTAGCGGTAGAAGGGCTGTCCCTTCTCGCGGAGCGCGTTGAAGCTAAAGATGACGTCGTCGGCCGTCACCGGCTTGCCGTCGTGGAAGCGCGCCTCCGGTCGGAGGTTGTAGATCACCCAGGAAAGGTCGCTCGGCACCTCGACGGTCTCGGCGACCAGCCCGTACTCGGCCGAGATCTCGTCGCGCGGCGACGTCATCAGGGTATCGACGACGAAGGCGAGGCTCGCGGAATCGCCCTTGACGATGTAGGGGTTGAAGCTGTCGAAAGAGCCGATCGCGTGCAGCTTGATCGCCCCGCCCTTGGGGGCATGCGGGTTGACGTAGCCGCGATGGGGGAAATCGGCAGGATATCCGAGCGTGCCCACCAGGGTGAGCCCGTGGCGCTTGACGGCCTTTTCGGCCGCCGCCGCCCCACCCAGCAACAGCATCGCCCCGGCCAGGACGCCGGTAGCGCGGATTGCAACCCACCCCAAGCTCTGCATGACGATCCTCTCCGCGCGGCGCCTGCGCGCCCGGCGATTGTGTGCACGCAGGCGGATGCCTTCAAGCGCGCTTGCCGTCACCCGATCCTAGTTGGTACCGCCGGACAGCAATTCCAAGGCCCCGGCATGAACCCGCCGGTCGCCCGCGGCGACCACACGGCCGTCCGAATCGGCCCCGAGCGCATTTCCCTCCCAATCGCTGATGCACCCGCCGGCGCCCTCGACGACGGGGACGAGGGCGCAATAGTCGTAGGTCTTCAGGCCCGCCTCGACCACAAGGTCGATATAGCCGGCGGCCAGCAACCCGTAGGCGTAGCAATCCCCGCCATAGAGAGCATCGCGCACGCGCGCGGAAACTCGGCCGAACGCCTCGCGGTCGGCGCCATGGAAAAGCTCGGGCGAGGTGGTGTTCAGGAGGGCCTCGTCGATGCCGGCGCAGGAACGCGTCTCGATCCGCTCGCCGCAAAAGAGCGATGCGCTTCCCGCGGCGCCGACCCAGCGTTCGCCGAGCACGGGCTGGTCGATGACGCCGAGCAACGGCCGGCCTTGGCGGAGCAGGGCGATCAGCGTGCCGAAGAGAGGCTTTCCGGCGATGAACGCGCGGGTGCCGTCGATGGGATCGAGCACCCAGACTTCCTCTGCCCCCTCGCCCCGGTTGCCGAACTCCTCGCCCACGACTCCATGCGAGGGATACCGCTCGGCGATCATCGCCCGCATGGCTGATTCGGCCTCGCGGTCGGCGACGGTCACCGGCGAGGCATCGGCCTTGTCTTCCACCGAAACGGGCGTACGGAAGTGCCGCCGGATCGCCGCGCCGCTGGCATCGGCGAGCGCGTGGGCGAAGTCGATATAGTCCTGCGGACAAATTTCGGACATCGCGCGCCGCGTTCCTACGGCGGCGGAGCCGTCGCTATTGCGGCAGCGGAGCCGGCGAGTCGCTCAACAACCGAAGATAGGCGATCACCGAGGCCCGGTCCTTCGCCTTTTTGAGGCCGGCGAAGGCCATCTTGGTTCCGGGAAGGTACGCCTTGGGCTTGGCCAGGAAGGCGGCGAGATTCTCGTATGTCCACGCCCCGCCCTTCTCGGCCATCGCCTTGGAATAGGAGAACCCGGCCCGTTTTCCGGCCTCCGAATTCACGACTTCCCACAGGTTGGGACCGATCTTGTTCTTGCCGCCCTTGTCGACGGTGTGGCAGGCCTTGCACTTCTTGAACACCTTCTCGCCCGCGCCGGTATCGGCTGCCGCCAGCAGCGTTCCGATCGGCGCCGGCGGCTCGGCGGGCTTTGCCGGGGCCGCGGGCTCCGGCTTCGCGGCCGCGGTCACGACCGCCGCGCCCTTATCGCTGTCCCGGGGGTGGACCAGGGCGTTTCCGATCGTGCTGATGGCGACCAGCACGAGAGCGACGAGCAATCCCGCGCCGGCGATCTTGTTGAACAACATGGTTCGTCCTCCCCTGGACGGCCCGCCACCCGTTACGCCGCTGCGGCCGCGCAGCGCAGGCGTCATTAGCAGAACGGGTTTCCCCTTTGCAAGTTGACGACTTCCAGGAGCGACGGGACACAGGCGTTTGACACGGGCAGGGGCGAATTCGATACTCCGCCGCCCATTGCCGCGGCGCCGCGGGACGAAGATGACCAAGTCCAAAGCCCCCCGGAATACGATTGCCTTTCAGGGCGTTCCGGGCGCCTATTCCGAGCTCGCCTGCCGTTCGATATTTCCGGCCATGGCCACCCTGCCCTCCGCCGCGTTCGAGGACGCTTTCGCGGCGGTGCGCGACGGGAAGGCGCGCTATGCGATGATTCCGATCGAGAATTCGGTTGCCGGCCGCGTCGCCGATATCCACCGCCTGATGCCGGAATCCGAACTCTTCATCGTCAGTGAGCACTTCGTCCGGGTGAATCATCATTTGCTGGCACCGGAGGGCGCAACGCTGAAGACGGTCCGGACCGTCCACAGCCACGTCCATGCACTCGGCCAATGCCGCAACATGATCCGCAAGATGAAGCTCTGCCCGATCGTCCACGCCGATACCGCCGGCGCCGCCGCCGAGATCGCCGAACGCGGCGATCCCAGCCAGGCGGCGATCGGCTCGGCGCTCGCAGGCGAGGTTTACGGGCTTGCCTCGCTCGCGGCCAATATCGAAGACGCGGAGCACAACACGACCCGTTTTCTCGTGCTCTCCCGGTCGCCGCGCCGGCGGCGGCGCGACGACGGCACGCTGGTGACGACTTTCGTGTTCCAGGTCCGGAACGTGCCGGCGGCGCTCTACAAGGCGCTCGGCGGGTTCGCGACCAATGGCGTCAACATGACCAAGCTCGAGAGCTACATGATGGGGGGCGACTTCGCCGCGACCCAGTTCTACGCCGATATCGAGGGCGACCCGAGGGACCGAAACGTGCGCCTCGCGCTGGAGGAGCTGGAGTTCTTCTCGCACAGGGTGAAGGTCCTCGGCACCTATCCGGCGGATGCGTTCCGGTCGACCAACGAGCCTATCGACCCGGCCTAGGGCCTGTCCGTTTCGAATCGAACCGCCTTCCCGTCATGCCCGGACTTGTTCCATTGCTGTCCGGTTAAGGTTTTCGACCCGGGCT
>JAPPHW010000198.1 GCA_028820945.1 Defluviicoccus sp. | reverse complement strand
AGTACGCCTCTCTGCTGTCAAGTCCAATAACATGAGGAAGTTCGGCAAGCGCTTTTGGGTATTGGCCCGCTTCTAAGTGGGCTGCAATCTGTTCCAGGCGGCGACCCAGTTCCGATTTAGGTCCTCGCGCGGGCACGAGGACCATGTCTTCGATCTCTCCTGCAACCACGCAGCCGGAAGCAGAGACCGTAGCGTCGAACCCCCACAGGTCCCCCATTCCCTCCTGCACGCCCAAGGAGACTCTCGCCCGGTCAATTCCCTCTCGTGCTCGAATCAACCCCGACGCGGAGGGAAGGTCGAAGCAACGCCTGAGTTCATCGATAAGGTCTTCCACCGCCCCATCGGACCCAAGAAGCGTCTTCTTTGCTTCCTCTTGGGCCCTTTCGGGCAGATCGGAAAACCTGAGCGGCTGGTCCTCCATTCCCAGCTTGTCGCCAAGCTCCTCCGCCTCCCTGGAGATTGCCGCGCGTTCTTCGCCCGAAGAGACAAAACTGCCTACAAATCTCTCCAGCAGGCGACTTACCTGGCGACCAACAACGGGAATGCGCGAGAAGCCTTCCAGCGTATTGTGCAGTGAATAGATCAACACCGAGAAGTAGGTCTTGCCGGTATTGCTCGCGCCGACGAAGATCGTCAACGGTCGAAGCTCGACCTCACCCTTCTCGATGGGGCCGAAATTTTCTACTGCGATGCGAACATCGACACGCGACGGAACTCCGGCACCCTCCGCTTTGCTCTCGGCGATCACGGCCATTTCGCGTAAGTCACTCCATTCGGCTCGACCCGCCCGATGGTCGCAAGCGCCCCGTCCACGGTCAAGATGTCTTCCTCTCTCGATGCCCGCGAACTGGACGACCTCTATTCCACGCCGTATAGGGAGCCATGCACCAGTTCACGCACAGCGTTTCGCGAATGAGGTCTCGACCGGTTTCAGGGGCGGGTTCGAGACCGAAAATGGCAATTCCGCGTCTCGCGCCGCCAAGGGCCGTCCTGACTTTGAAAAAATTTGCATTCGTTTTGATGACTGGTCCGGTGATTCCGGTCTTTCACCGTCTGATGTCTGGACATTTATTCAATAAATACAGCAAGTTAGATGATGATCACCCAAAATCATCGAAACTTGATCCGGGCATCCATGGGCCGTCCGTCCCTCGATACGGCGCTGCGCGCCTGCTCGGGATCAGGACGCGCGCTCGACAAGGGCGGCGCCGTTTTGCATCCTGCAACCGGGCCGGACGGAGGGGAAAATGGCGGAGACCGCAGGACAGGGCGCCGAGCCGGTCTATCTGGTCGACGGCTCGGGCTACATCTTCCGCGCCTTCTACGGCCTGCCGCCGATGACCAACCCCGAGGGGGTGCCGGTCAACGCGGTGTTCGGCTTTTCCAAGATGCTGGCGAAGCTCTTGAGCGATGCCGGGACAAGGCGCTTCGCGGTGATCTTCGATACCGCCCGGGTCTCGTTCCGCAACGACATCTTCCCCGAATACAAGGCGAACCGGAGCGACCCGCCGGAAGAGCTGGTGCCGCAATTCGCGCTGATCCGCGAGGCCACGCGCGCCTTCAACGTCCCCTGCATCGAGCTCTCGGGGTTCGAGGCCGACGACTTGATCGCCACCTTCGCCCGCAAGGCGCGCGAGGAGGGCCACGAGGTGGTGATCGTGTCCTCGGACAAGGATCTGATGCAGCTGGTGGGCGACGGCGTCTCGATGCTGGACCCGGCCAAGAACGTGACCATCGGCCGCGAGGAAGTCATCGAGCGCTTCGGCGTCGGGCCGGAGAACGTGATCGACGTGCAGGCGCTCGCCGGCGATTCGACGGACAACGTCCCTGGCGTGCCGGGGATCGGGGTCAAGACCGCCGCCGAGCTGATCCGCAGCTACGGCGATCTCGATACGCTGCTCGAACGGGCGGGCGAGATCAAGCAGCCCAAGCGGCGCGAGAACCTGATCGGCCACGCCGGGATGGCGCGCATCTCGCGCGACCTGGTGACGCTCAGGATCGACGCGCCGGTCGAGCACGCGGTGGACGATTTGATCGCCGTCCCGCCGGACCCCGCGACGCTCGGAGACTTCCTGCGCACGCACGGCTTCAAGTCCATGCTGGCCCAGCTCGGCGACATTGTCGGTTCCGGGGACAGCGGCGCCGCCGAGGAGCCGGCCCCGGCGCCGACGGAGCGGGACTATTCGCTGGTGACCGAATTGGCGGCGCTGGAAGGCTGGATCGCCGAGGCCGTGCGCGCCGGCGCGGTCGCGGTCGACACCGAGACCACCTCGCTCGATTCCATGCGGGCGGAGCTGGTCGGCGTCTCGCTCTCGATCGAGCCGGGGCGGGCGTGCTACGTCCCGCTCGCCCATGTGGCCGCGGGCGGCGGCACGGCGGATCTGATCGAGGGCGCGCCCGAGGCGCCGCCGCAGATCCCGCTCGACGACGCGCTTGCCGCCCTCAAGCCGCTGCTCGAAGACCCGGGCGTGCTCAAGATCGGCCACAACATCAAGTACGACGCCGAAGTGCTGGCGCGCTACGGAATCGAGGTGGCGCCGGTCGACGACACGATGCTGCTGTCCTACGTGCTGGAGGCCGGCCTGCACGGCCACGGGCTGGACGAGCTCTGCAAGCTCCATTTCGACCACGTCAACATCAAGTTCTCCGACGTCGCGGGCTCGGGGCGGAACGCGGTGACCTTCGCCGAGGTGCCGCTGGACGCGGCGCGGGACTACGCGGCCGAGGACGCCGACATGACGCTCCGGCTGCACCGCCGGCTAAAACCCCGGCTGGTCGCCGACCGCATGGCGACCGTCTACGAGACCCTGGAGCGCCCGCTGGTCGACGTGCTGGCCGGGATGGAGCGCGCCGGGATCCGGGTCGACGCCTCGGTGCTGGCGGCGCTCTCACGCGATTTCGAGGAGCGCGGCGCGGCGCTCGCCGAAGAGATCTGGCGGGAGGCCGGGCACGGCTTCAATATCGGCTCGCCCAAGCAGCTCGGCTCCGTGCTGTTCGAGGAGATGGGACTCCCGGGCGGCAAGAAGACCAAACAGGGCGCCTACGGCACCGGCGCCGACATCCTCGAAGGGCTCGCGGGCCAGGGCCACGCGCTCCCCCGTCTGGTGCTCGACTGGCGCCAGCTCGCCAAGCTGCGCAGCACCTATACCGAGGCGCTCGCCGAGGCGGTCAACCCGGCGACCGGGCGGGTGCACACCTCGTTCGGCCAGGCGATCGCCTCGACCGGGCGGTTGAGCTCGAACGACCCCAATCTGCAGAACATTCCGGTCCGCACCGAGGACGGGCGCAAGATCCGCGAGGCCTTCGTCGCCGAAGACGGCTGCACCCTGCTGTCGGCCGACTACTCGCAGATCGAGCTCCGCCTGCTCGCCCATGTCGCCGACATCGCGCCGCTCAAGGACGCCTTCCACGAGGGCGCGGACATCCACGCGCGCACCGCGGGCGAGGTGTTCGGGCTGCCGGTCGAAGGGATGGACCCGGCGGTCCGCAACCGCGCCAAGGCGATCAATTTCGGCATCATCTACGGCATCAGCCCGTTCGGCCTCGCCCGCCAGCTCGGCATCCCGCAAAGCGAGGCGAAGCGCTATATCGAGGCCTATTTCGAGCACTACCCGGGCATCCGCGACTACATGGAAGAGACCAAGGCGTTCGCGCGGGCCAACGGCTATGTGAGGACGGCGTTCGGGCGGCGCTGCCACACGCCGGCGATCGCCGACAAGAACCCGGCCAGGCGCAACTTCTCCGAACGCGCGGCGATCAACGCGCCGCTCCAGGGGGCGGCGGCGGACATCATCAAGCGCGCCATGATCCGCCTGCCGGGCGCGATCGCGGACGCCGGGCTCGCGGCCACGATGCTGCTCCAGGTGCATGACGAGTTGCTGTTCGAGGTGCCGGACGGGGAGCTCGCAGAGACCGGCGCCCTGGTGAGTCGGGTGATGGAGAGCGCCGCCCGCCTCAGCGTCCCGCTCACCGTCGAGACGGGGTCCGGGCGGAGCTGGGCCGAGGCGCATTAGGGGGCGTTCCTCGATACGGCGCCTCCGGGATCCACTAGGGATGAGGCAGACATGAGCTGGAAGACCATGCTTGCGGCAGCGGCGCTGATCGGGCTCTCGGCCAATCTGGCGATCCAGCAAGCGTCCGCGGCCAATCTGAGGATCGCCACCGAACAGGAGTTCCGGACAAAGGCAGCCGGCAAGAGGCTCGTGTCGGAGAGCGGATGGGTCGATGTCGGCAAGGACGGATCGCTGATGGGAGAGTTCGGCGGCAGGGAATTGACGGGAAAGTGGTATTGGGAGGACGAGTACTACTGCCGCACCGTCCAACTGGGGGACAGGGATTTCGGCCACGATTGTCAGGTTGTCCTGGTGACGGAAGACGGCATGGTATTCCACCGGGGGAAGGGGGAAGGAAGAAAGAGCCCTCCCTACCGGGCGGAATAGTCCGGAGCGAGGCGGACGTGCAGGACCCCCCGGCCCGTTCCCGAACCGGTTCGGCAGGATTCGCCGGCAAGTCCCGGGCGCGGGAAGACTGGCCGCGTCCCGGCAGGCGGTTTCGTCCCCGGGGGACGGTGTTCCCGCGAAAATAGGTCAGCATCGCTGACCATTGTTTCACGTGAAACATTAGGCTAGCTCCGACGCGCCGACAGCCGGGTGACGTGGCCCATCTTGCGACCGGGGCGGGCCTCGTCCTTGCCGTAGAGGTGGAGGCGCGCGCCGGGCTCGGCGAGAAGGGTGGCCCAGTCCTCGATCTCGGCGCCCAAGAGGTTGGTCATCTCGGCGTCCAGATGGCGCGCGGGATCGGCGAGCGGCAGGCCGCAGACCGCGCGCACCGCCTGCTCGAACTGGCTGGCGGCGCAGGCGTCCAGCGTCCAGTGGCCCGAGTTGTGCACCCTCGGGGCGATCTCGTTGGCGAGCAGGGCGCCGTCGCGGGCGACGAAGAACTCGACCGCGAGCACGCCGACATAGCCGAGCGCCCGGGCGATGGCGAGCGCGGCCGCGCGCGCCCCGGCGTCGACGTCGCCCGGCACCCGCGCCGGCACCCGGGAGATTCTGAGGATGCCGTTCTCGTGGCGGTTCTCCACCGTGTCGAAGACGGCGGTCGCCCCGTCGAGGCCGCGCGCCAGCACGACCGAGATCTCGCGCTCGAAATCGACTCTCGCCTCGAGGATCGCCGGGCGCCCGCCGAGCGCCCGCCAGAGCTCGCCCGCGTCGGAGTCCGGCTCCACCGCAAGCTGGCCCTTGCCGTCATAGCCGAGGCGAGCGGTCTTGAGGATCGCGGGCGCGCCGATTGCGGCCATCTCGCGGGCAAGCTCGCCGTCGGACGCGATGGCGGCGAAGCGCGTCGTCGCCACGCCGACGGCGTTGAGGAACGCCTTCTCGGCGATGCGGTCCTGGGCGATCGCGAGCGCCCGCGCGCCGGGCCGCACCGGGGCCGCGCGGGCGATCCGCTCGACCGCCCGGGCGGGCACGTTCTCGAACTCGAGCGTCGCCACGTCGACCGAGGCGGCGAAGGCATCGAGCGCCGCCGTATCGTCGTAGCCGGCGCTGGTCGCCCGCGCCGCGATTTCGGCGGCCGGCGCGTCGCGCTCGGGGCAGTAGACGTGGCAGCGATAGCCGAGCGCCGCGGCGGCCAGCGCGATCATCCGGCCGAGCTGACCGCCGCCCAGAATGCCGATCGTCGAGCCCGGCGCGAGGCCCGGGGGCGCATCGGCCATGTCAGCCCGCCGGGTCGACCGGCTCGACGGGTACGGTCTCGGTCCGCCGCCGCCGCCAGTCGTCGAGCCTCGCGGCAAGCGCCGGATCGGAGAGCGCCAGCACCGCGGCCGCCAGCAGCCCGGCATTGACCGCGCCGGCCTTGCCGATCGCCAGCGTCCCCACCGGCACCCCGCCCGGCATCTGGACGATCGAGAGCAGGCTGTCGAGACCCGACAGCGCCTCCGAGCGGACCGGCACGCCGAA
>JAPPHW010000011.1 GCA_028820945.1 Defluviicoccus sp. | reverse complement strand
TCGCCGTCGTGCTCGAGACCCTGATGGTCAACTGGGACTATGTCGGCGGCGCGACCGGCGCTTATGTCATCCGCCCGCGCGAGCTTGAGCCGTTCGGCGACTACGTGAAGTTCCTGACGTTCGTGATGCTGGTGCTTGCCGTGATCGCGGTGGCGGCCGCCCGCTGGATCGAGCGCGCCAAGTTCGGGCGCGGGCTGCACGCGATCCGCGACGATGAGATCGCCGCCGAATGCGCCGGCATCCCGACGCTCCGGCTCAAGCTCATCGCGACCACCCTGTCCGGTTTCCTGATGGGCATCGCGGGCGCGCCGTTCCCGCTCTATGTCGGCTTCGTCGAGCCCGCGTCGGCCTTCAACCTCGCCTACGCGGTCAACGCGATCGCCATGCCGATGATCGGCGGGACGACGATGTGGGCCGGGCCGGTGATCGGCGCGCTGCTGCTCGGCACGGCGCAGCAGATCGCCAACGTGACCATCTCGTCGGAGCTCAACCTGCTGATCGTGGGGCTCGTCCTTGTGCTGTTCGTCACGCTGGCGCCCGAGGGGATCGTCGGGCTGGTGCGCAAGTATTTCGGACGCGGGCGATGAGCGGCGAGGCCATCCTCGAGGTGCGCGACCTCACCATGCGCTTCGGCGGCTTCGTGGCGCTCGATTCGGTCGATGCGGAGGTCTTCGAGGGCGAACGGCTCGGGCTGATCGGCCCCAACGGCTCCGGCAAGACGACGATGATCAACTGCGTCTCCGGGGCGCTCGGCAGCTATACCGGGACGATCCGCTTCCGCGGCCGCGACCTCGGCCGGCTCAAGCCGCACAGCCGCACCAGGCTCGGCATCGCGCGCAGCTTCCAGATCCCGCGCCCGTTCCGCAGCCAGACGGTGCGCGAGAACCTCGCCATCACCATCGAATACGCGACCGGAGCTTCCGGCGCGGAGCGGGACGACCGGGCGGAAGAGGTCCTCCAGTCGATGGGCCTCGGCCCGCGCGCCGACGCGATCTCCGCCGGGCTCACCCAGATCGAGATGCGCAAGCTCGAGCTCGCCCGCGCGCTCGCCGCCCGTCCGCAGCTGCTGATCTCCGACGAGGCGATGGCCGGGCTGTCGTCGAACGAGGTCGACGAGCTGCTGGAAATCCTGTTCGCTCTCAACGAGAGCGGGGTGACCATCGTCATGATCGAGCACATCATGCGCGCGGTGATGCGGTTCTCGCAGCGCATCGTGGTGCTGGATGCCGGCAAGAAGATCGCCGACGGCGATCCCGATACCGTGGTCGCCGATCCCGCCGTCGAAAGGGCGTATCTTGGCGATTGAACTGAACGTCGAGGGGGTGGAAGCCGGCTACGGCACGGTCCGTGTGCTGCACGGTGTCTCGCTCAACGTGCGAGAAGGCGAGACGGTGGCCCTGTTGGGCACCAACGGCAACGGCAAGTCGACCCTGTTGAAATGCATCATGGGGATCGTCCGGCCGGAGAGCGGACGGATCGACGTCGAGATCGACGGCGAGAAGATCGATCTCGTCGGGCTCGCCCCGCGCGAGGTTGTGGAGCGCGGCATCGGCATGGTGCCCGAAGGGCGGCGCCTGTTCCCGCGACTCACGGTCGAGGAAAACCTGACCCTCGGCGCCTTCCGCAATGCCGCGCGGGCGCTGCTGTCGGACAACCTCGCCTTCTGTTTCGAGGCTTTCCCCGTGCTCGCCCAGCGCCGCCGCCAGCTCGCGGGATCCATGAGCGGCGGGGAGCAACAGATGCTCGCCATCGCGCGGGCCCTGATGTCGTCCCCCAGATTGTTGCTGGTCGACGAACCCTCGGTCGGCCTGGCCCCGATCCTGGTCAGCCGCATGATCGCCAAGATCAAGGAACTCAAGGACGAGCACGGCCTGACCGTGCTGATGGCCGAGCAGAACTTCAACCAGGCGATCAAGATCGCCGATCGAGGCTACGTCATCGTCCACGGAGAGATGGCGCTCGCCGGCGAAAGCGCCGACGCGCTGCGCGAGAACGAGCTCGTCAAGCAGTACTACCTGGGCACCGACCTCTGAGGCCTCGATTCCCGGGTACGCTCTCTCTCGCACGCTTCCACTGCCACGCCGCAATCGGACTCCGGATCGAGTCCATTGCTGTCCGATTCAAATTTTCGGGGCGGGCCCTCTCCGATACCCTCCCTCCTCTCTTTCGTCATGCCCGGACTTGTTCCGGGCATCCACGTCCCTCCGCCACCTCGCCGGCGCCCGGCTCGCGCCGCGATGCCGCAAGACGTGGATGCCCGGAACAAGTCCGGGCATGACGGAGGGGGGAATCGGGTAAGCGCTTAATTCGCTACTCTTGGGTAGCGAATTAAGCGTCCTGCCTCGCTCCGAGGGAAACGAGGCCCGGCCGGACGGCGCGTCGAACCGTTTTGTCAGCATCTCCCGGCAAGGCGCTGGCGCGGCGGCGGTATCGGCGCTCGGGGCCTCCCCCGCAGGGAGCGACGGTGTCCCCAGGGGACGCGAAATAGTACCGTTTCGGGACAATGTTTCACGTGAAACATAGGTCAACAAGGCTGACCTTTGTTTCACGTGAAACATTAGAGCATCTTCAGACGTGACCCGGTTGGGGTCAGAGGGACCTCTCGATCGCGCGGCGGACCGCTTCGGAGTCTTCCTTCTTGTCGATCCGCGGGCGCTGGGTCTTGGCGTAGGTGTGCTTCTCGACCAGCTTGCCGTCGCGGAAATGGAGCAGGTCGAGGCCGCGCCAGCCGCCGGCGCGATCCCCGCTCTCCAGCGTCAGGAGCCAGCTGATCATCGCCTTTCCGGTCTCCACGTCGAGGAACATGTCCTCGGTGTGGAACCTCATCCTGCCGTACTTGCCCTCGAACTGCGGCTCGAAGGCGGCGCGGATCGCTTCCTTCCCGACATGGCGTTCGCCGTGGAACTCGTCGTAGATCGCGTCGTTCGCGAAATAGGCCATCACCTCGTCGATGTTCTCGCGGTTGAAGGCCTCGGTGAAGTCCTCGACCCAGGCTTCGAGCCGTTCCCTGTCCACCGCCATCTCGTCCTCCCCCGGGCTAGCGCCCCGTCGTCAGCACCATCTTTCCCCGTACCCCGTGCTCCTGGAACATCGGGATCACCGACTGGAAATCCTCAAGCGCGCGCACGCCGGTGACCTGCGGGTTGATCTCGCCCCGCTCGCACATCGCCATGATTTCGGCCACGGCATCGGCCATCAGGTCCGGCCGGTGGCGGAAATGGAGGTCGAGCGCGACGCCCATCATCGTCAGGTTGCGCACGTTGAAATAGCCCGCCTTCGCTTCCGGGATGCGTCCGGCGGCGAACCCGACGGCGAGGATGCGGCCCGAGAACGCGAGCGCGCGGATCGCCGCATCGAAGAAATCGCCGCCGATGGGGTCGAGCACGATGTCGACGCCGCGCCTGTCGGTCACCGCGTAGACCTGCTCGCGGAGCGCGTCGCGCACGTCGTCGCCGGAGAGGTCGATGACGTGGTCCGCGCCATGCGCCTCGATCAGCGCGACCCGCTCGGGCGACATCGAGGTCGAGCCGGCGATGGCCGTGGCGCCCTTCGCCTTGGCGATCTCGATCGCCGCGAGCCCCACGCCGCCCGACGCGCCGAGCACCAGGACCGTGTCGCCCGCGGCGACCCGCGCACGCACGACAAGAGCGACATAGGAGGTGAGATAGGTCGTCATCATCCCGGCGCCGGTCACGAAGTCGACCTTGTCGGGCAGCGCCCAGCACCGCTCCTTCGGGACCACGCGCCGCTCGGCATAGGCGCCGAAGGTATAGACCGAAGCCACCCGGTCGCCGGGCTTTACGTGGCTGACATTGGCGCCCACCGCGGCGACCGTGCCCGCCGCGTCGCGCCCCGGCACGAAGGGGGTCTCGGGCTTCACCTGGTAGCGGCCCTGCATCATCAGCGTGTCGGGATAGTTGAGTCCGATGGCGTGGATGTCGATCAGCACCTCGTCCGCTCCCGGCGCCGGATCCGCCACCTCTTCCAGCCTGTGCGTATCGAGCGGGCCGAACTCGCGTATCACCACACCACGCATGACTATCTCCCCTGGGAATTCCGGCGCGAACCTAACACCGGCCCCTGCCGGGCGGAACCCCGCCCTCCGGCTTGACCGCCGCCGGACGCCCGACGACTATCGCGCCGATTTTCAGGAATACGGGGTATCCGGCATGACGCAGCGCGTGGGCGGGACGGAGCCGGGCGCGGAGCACGATCTGGCGATTCCCTTCACCTCCGTGAGGGCGCTTCTCGATTCCTACAAGGCCCGAGACCCCGACCGGACCGCGCTGGTCGACCTCGACCAGGAACGCTCGATCGCCTGGGGAGAGCTCCATACGGAGGCGAACCGCATCGCGAATTTCCTCGGCGATCGCGGGATCGGGCGCGGCGACCATGTCGCGGTGCTGTCGGAAGAGCGGCTGGAAAAGCTGATCCTCTGGATGGGTATCTGGCGCGCCGGGGCGGCGATCTGCCCGATCAATGTCGAAATGAATATCGGCTACATCGCGCCCATCCTGCGCGGCATCGCACCGAAGCTGACGCTGTGGCACGAGGCGATGGACGGCGCGCGCATGACCGAGGGCGTGGACGGCGAGATCGTCCGCTTCGCGAGCTGGGAGAAGGACCGGGAGGGCGATCCGGAGTCGGACGAGTTCTTCGCCAGGCTGGCCTCGGTGCCGGCCGAGCCCGAGCTCGACTTCGACAACGCGGCCGACGACATCGGCAGCATCTACTGCACCTCGGGCACGACCGGCACGCCCAAGCTCTTCGTCTGCGACATGCTGGGGCACTGGCTGTTCGGGCTGTCGACGATCGACTTCCTCGGCCTGACCGAGGACGACCGGACGCTGGAGTACCGGTCCTTCGGCTGGAACTCGGCGCAGGGCGCGAGTCTGCTGCCCTGGATGCAGACCGGCTGCACGCTGCACTTCGCGCGGCGCTTTTCCCACAGCCGGTTCTTCGACTGGATCAGGGACAACCGGATCACCTTTTCGATCGGCATCCCGACGGTCATCAACATGCTGCTCGACGACCCGGTGGAGATCGACCGCGACGAGATCGCCTCGCTCAGGTTCATGAGCTCGAGCACGGCTCCGCTCGCGCCCGAGCGCTGGCAGCGGTTCGAGGACCGCTACGGCATCCGGTTGCTCCAGTTCTACGGCTGTTCGGAAGGCGGCTGGGTGTGCGGCAACCGTCACTACTACAACCGAAAGGGAACCGTCGGGCCGCCCGCCAAGCACCAGGAATTCCTCATCGTCGACGAGGACGGCAATCGCTGCCCGCCCGGCGTCGAGGGCGAGGTCACGCTGGGCGGTCCGCAATGCGTGGTCGCCTCGATGTCGATCGACGGAGAGCGCGAGGAGCTCAAGGGCCGGCGCATTCCTCTCGGCGATCTCGCGGTGATGGACGAGGACGGCTTCATCACCGTGACCGGCCGCCTCAAGGACCTGATCATCCGGGGCGGCGTCAACGTCTCTCCCGCCGAGATCGACAACGTGCTGCTCCGCCATCCCAAGGTGCACGAGGCCGCCGCCGTCGGCGTGCCTCACCCGATCTATGGCGAGGAGGTCGTCTGCTACGTCGTCGGACGCTCCGGCGAGCGCCTGACGGCGGACGAGATCGCCGAGCATTGCAGGGCGGATCTGCCGGAGTACCGGGTGCCCAAGGAGATCCACTTCGTCGACGCCCTGCCCAAGAACGACCGAGGCAAGGTGCGGCGGCCCGACCTCCGCGCGATGTGGGAGGAAGCGCGGGCCGGATAGACGGAATTCTTGCCGCTCATCATCCAGTCATGTGTTTTCGTTATGGCAACCGTTGATCGATTGTTTCGCGGGAACCGGCGGTTTTCTTTGCAATTCGCGGCAAAGGCCGTAGATTTGCCCCGAAATCCGGGCTGCGGCCCGGGTTGCTTCTTGCATGAGAGCAAGGCGCGTGGCGGCGGGATGGGCCCGCCGCTCGTTGAA
>JAPPHW010000330.1:4240-5995 GCA_028820945.1 Defluviicoccus sp. | reverse complement strand
TGCTGGGCTCGACCGACGGGTTCAACAAGCCGCTCGGCGGCGGCATGTCGCTCGGGCCGATGATGAACCTCCGCCTCGCCCAGCCCGACCTCGTGGTCGAGGTCCGCGGGCTCGACGCGCTCCAGACCGTCTCGGAAGAAGGCGACCGGCTGATCGTCGGGGCCGGCGTCACCCATGCGGCGATCGAGGACGGCAAGGTCCCGGACACGACCAACGGCATGATGCGCTTCGTCGCCGGGCAGATCGCCTACCGCGCGGTGCGCAACCGGGGCACGATCGGCGGCAGCATCGCCCATGCCGACCCCGCCGCCGACTGGCCGACGGCGCTCCGCGCCCTGGGCGCCGAGGTCGCTATCGACGGGCCGGACGGCGCGCGGACCGTGCCGCTTTCGGAATTCCAGCTCGCCGCTTTCACCGTCGCGCTCGAGCCCGCCGACATCGTGACCGCGCTCCATGTCCCGAAGCTCTCCCCCGGGGCGAAGTGGGGCTACTATAAGATTTGCCGCAAGCCGGGCGAGTTCGCGGACTCCATCGGGACCGTCGTCCACGACCCGGATCGCGGCTACACGAGCGTCGTCCTCGGCGCCACCGACGGCGCGCCGCTCGACGTGCCGGCGCTCGCCGAGGCCGTGCGGGCCGGCAAGGCCGTGGAAATCGACGACGCCAAGGCGGCGCTCGCCGGTCAGGGCGCGACGTTCGACGATTACGGCAACCAGATCCACGCCGTCGCGCTCAGCCGCGCGATCAAGGGAGCGTTCGCGTCATGACCGAGATCAGCCTCACCATCAACGGCGCGCCGGTGACGGCGAGCGTGGAGCCGAGGACCAGCCTCGCCGACTTCGTGCGCGACAACCAGCGCCTGACCGGCACGCATCTCGGCTGCGAGCACGGCGTTTGCGGCGCCTGCACGCTGGAGATCGACGGCGAGCCGATGCGCTCCTGCATTACCTACGCGGTGAGCTGCGACGGCGCGTCGGTCACCACGATCGAAGGCTTCGACGACGACGAGGCAATGGAAGATCTGCGCCAGGCCTTCACCGAGAACCACGGCCTGCAATGCGGCTATTGCACGCCCGGGATGCTGGTGACCGCGCGCGACATCGTCCGCCGTCTGCCGGATGCCGACGAAAAGCGGGTCCGGCTCGAGCTCTCGGGCAATCTGTGCCGATGCACGGGCTATGTGGGGATCGTCCGCGCAATCCTCGCCGTGCTGGAGAAACGGCGCGGGTAGAACTTTGTTCCCGGGTGAAGAGGTTCCGATAATGCGGTCGATCCTTGCCGCCTGCACGCTGCTCTTTCTCGTCTCCGCACCGGCGAGCGCCGATCTGGCGCGCGAACTCGCCTGGCGGGACCTCGCGCCCGGCGGAGACAAGCTCGTCGATCCTCTCGCCGAACTCACGGGCGACCAGCGGCTCGACCTCGAGGCCGTCGCATGGGCGCGCGCCGCGGAACGCCGGGGCGACATCTCCTCCGTGGGCGAGGAGTACGAAATCGCCGTGGAGATGGCGAGCGAACTCGCGCGGCAGGGCCTCGACGTGGACGCGCTGGTGGGGAAGTACGAGAGCTTCCGCGCGGAGGTGGACGCATTGAACCGGCGGGTCGACGACGGTCTCGACGGACGACTCGTACGCATTCCGGGCTATGCGCTGCCGCTGGAGTTCGCGGGGATCGCGGTAAAGGAACTCCTGCTCGTCCCCTATTTCGGGGCCTGCATCCATGTCCCGCCGCCGCCGCCGAACCAGATGGTGTTCGTCA
>JAPPHW010000330.1:2593-4140 GCA_028820945.1 Defluviicoccus sp. | reverse complement strand
TTCGGGGCCTGCATCCATGTCCCGCCGCCGCCGCCGAACCAGATGGTGTTCGTCAAGCTCGACGAGCCCTACGTGGTGAACGAGCTGTTCGCGCCCGTCTGGATTACCGGCCGCATGAGCGTGAAACGAAGCACCACGTCGCTCGCCTATGTCGACGGCAGGGCTTCGCTGGAGACCGGCTATACCCTCGCCGGCACAAGGGTCGAACCCTACAAGCGCTGACTCGATAGGTCGGTTCGACCGGACGGCAGCGCTCCGCCACTATATGCAATGTTATATTGTTTGCATCGACGGCGACGGAGAAGGAGGGAAGGAAATGCTCGCAAGACGGCTTAGCATGGGGATCGGGTTCTGTGTCGCGGCTGCCTTCCTGTCGGGCGGTGCATGGGCGGCGGAGGGCGGACACAAGGCGCATGTGCACGGCGAGAGCAAGGTCAAGCTGGCGATCGAAGGAAACGTCGTGGAAATCGAATTCGAATCGCCGGCCCATGACATCGTCGGTTTCGAGAGCATGCCGAAGACGGCCAAGCAACGCGCCGCGGTGGAAGCCGCCGTGGCCGCCCTGAAGAAGGGAGAAGCCCTGTTCCGCCTGACGCCGGACGCCGGCTGCAAGTTGCAGGAGGCGGAAGTCGAGACCCCGCTCGCGGACTCCGGTCACAAAGGGGAGCACAAGCACTCGGAGGAAGAGGAGCATTCGGAGTTCCACGCCGAATACCGTTTCCGCTGCGCCCAGCCCGCGCGCTTGAAAGGCGTGGAGGTGCTGCTGTTCGATTCGTTCCGTACGATGCGGGAGATCGAGGTCAGCGCTATCCTGCCGGGAGGCCAGCGCGCGGCGAGCCTGAAGCCGGGCGCGAACCGCTTCGACTTCTGACCCCCTGTCGGGACCTGCCCCGCCTGCATGATCCGTCTCGCCGATATCCGCTTCCGCTGGCGCAGCCGGGATCCTCTGGCTCTCGACATTCCAGAGCTTACCGTCGATAGCGGCGAGAAGCTGTTCGTCAGGGGGCCGAGCGGCGGCGGAAAGACCACGCTGCTCAACCTGATCGGCGGGACGGTCGAGCCGGAGGCCGGCACGGTCTCGATCCTCGGCACCGAGATCGCGGCTCTTCGCGGCGGAGCGCGCGACGCGTTCCGCGCCGACCATATCGGCTTCGTGTTCCAGATGTTCAACCTGGTCCCCTACCTGCCGCTGATCGACAATGTGCTCCTGCCGTGCCGGTTTTCGGCCCGGCGAAGGGAACGTGCCGGCGCCCGTCCCGAAGTCGAGGCGCACCGTCTGCTCGCGCATATGGAGCTCGACGCGGAACGGCTCGCCGGCCGCCCGGTTTCGCGCCTGAGCCAGGGCGAACAGCAGCGCGTCGCCGTCGCGCGCGCCCTGATCGGGTCGCCGGAGCTGGTCATCGCCGACGAACCCACCTCCGCCCTCGACGAGGATGCAAGGGAAGCGTTTCTCTCTCTCCTGATGGAAGAGGTCGACAAGGCGGGGGCGACGCTCGTCTTCGTGAGCCACGACGCCCGGCTCGAACCGGCTTTCGGGCGCAGCCTCG
>JAPPHW010000330.1:0-2493 GCA_028820945.1 Defluviicoccus sp. | reverse complement strand
CTGCAGCGGCGGATCAACGAATACAGGGCCGAACCGCTGCTCGCGATCCTCCCCGGCGTCGCGCTGCAGGAGCTCTGGGACCTGATGGGAACGGCGGAGGCGGCGCTCTCGGCGATCTCGGTCTTCGTCGTCGCGACCGGGCTGCTCTGCATGATGGCGACGATGCTGGCGGGCCTCGGCGAACGCCGGCGCGAGATGGCGATCCTGCGCTCGGTCGGCGCCCGTCCGGCGCATGTGTTCGGGCTCCTCGTCGCGGAAGCGATGGCCTTGACGATCGCGGGAATCGCGGTCGGGCTCGCCGTCTTCTACGCGGCGCTGGCGATCGCCCAGCCGACGGTGAGCGCTTCCTACGGGCTATACCTGCCCATCGCCCCGCCGACCGGGCGCGAGCTTGCGTTTCTGGGGCTGGTGATTTTCGCCGGTGCGCTCTCAGGAGCCATCCCGGCGTGGCGCGCCTACGCCCAGTCGCTCGCCGACGGGATGACGGCGAGGACCTGAGCGTCACACCTTCTCGGTGTTGCGCTTGGCGCCGGCGTAGAGCACGTCGGCGACCGCCCGCGCGGCCCGATCATGGAAGGCGACGGCGGTATCGTCGAAATCATGCTCCGGAACCGGGGTGTGCTCGAAATACCGGAACGGGTCGGTGCCGCGCACCAGCGCCGCCGAATCCCAGTCGCCTACCACCTGCGCCGTGTCGGACGGCATGAAGTGCATGGAAACGCCGATCCGCCGGTCGCCGGAGAAGTTGGGCCCGGACGCGTGGGCGAGCCGGTAGGAATGGAGCGACATCTCGCCCGCCCGGAGCGGCATGTGGACGGCGGTCGCCTCGTCGATCCCTTCGACGATCTCCTGGCCCCGGGTGAGCATATTGTCGTCGTGGTAGGTGTCCCTGTGCTCCAGGGCATCGCCGACATGGGTGCCCGGCATCACCCGCATGCAGCCCGCCTCGATGCCGGCCTCGGAGAGCGCGAGCCAGGCGCTCACCACCTTATCGCCCGATAGCCCCCAGTAGCGCGAATCCTGGTGCCAGGAGACGAAGCTCCGCGAGCCTGCGTCCTTGATCCAGAAGATCGTGTTCCAGCACAGGATGTCCGGTCCGATAAGCTGCTCGATGGGATCGAGGATTTTGGGGTCCCGGATCAGATCGTCGAGCCATTTGAACAGGAGATGCGACTTGCCGCGCTGACGATGGCTCAGCCGGCCGCCGTTTTCCGCCTCCAGCGCCTCCAGCCGCGCGCGGAGCGGCGGGATCTCGTGGGCCTCGAGAACCCTCAACGGGAATACGTAGCCGTCCCGGCGATACTGCTCGATCTGTCGCGGGGTCAGCGGCATGGCTCGCTCTCCGTTCTCGCGATATGATCCTGTCACAGGCAATGGCCGGGGAAAAGCCATGGCGGGAATGCTGAGCGACGACCGGTTGGAGGGCGCGCGGCGCGACGGGTTCGTGTTTCCGGTGCCGGTCCTGAGCCGCGAGAAGGCGCGGCACTATCTCGACCGGTTCGAGGACTACGAGCGCGACTATGCCGACCGCGGGCCGCGCAAGCTGATGGTCAAGCCGCATGTGCTGTTCCCGTGGATGGTGGAGCTCGGAACCACCCCGGCCCTGCTGGACGCCATCGAACGGCTGATCGGCCCCGACATCCTGCTGACCAGCTCGGCGATCTGGGTAAAGAACGGCAACGATCCCTCCTACACCACGTGGCATCAGGATTCGGCTTATTTCGGATACGAGCCGCTGGAGGTCTGGGGTGCCTGGATCGGGCTCACCGATTCCTTCGTCAGGCACGGCTGCCTGCGTTACAAGCCGGGCTCGCATCTGAGGGACGAGATGGACCACACCGAGACCTGGGCCGAGGACAATCTGCTGGCCCGGGGCCAGACGATCCCCGAATTCGACGAGACCGGCGTGGTCGATGCCGAGGTCCGGGCGGGCGAGGCGACGATCCATCATTTCCGCACGGCGCATTCGTCGAAGCCCAACACGACCGGCGACCGGCGAATCGGGATTCTGTTCGTCTACTGCCCGCCGCATGTGCGGCCGAGCCTCGGGCGCTTCCCGGCGATGCTGGTGCGGGGCGAGGACAGTTACGGCCATTTCGACCGCGACCCGGTGCCGGACCGCGTGATGGACCCGGCGATGCTCGACTATCTGAACGGGTTCCTCGACGGCTATTTCGACCCCGAGCTGAGGTCCGAGGCGGAGCGCAGGACAGCCGGGGCATAGCGGCGCGTCCCTCGATACGGCGCCTGCGTCGCCTACTCGGGATGAGGGCTCTCCCTCACCCTGAGTAGCGGCGAAGCCGCGTATCGAAGGGCGGCGTGACACGCCGGGCGTTCGGTATACACTCCCGCGCGGCTGAGACCGAAACGCGGGGGATCGGATGAAAGCGGTCTATTTCGAACGGCACGGCGGTCCCGAGGTCCTGCGCTACGGCGATCTGCCGGACCCGTCGCCGGGGCCGGGCGAGATCGTCGTCGACATCCATGCGGCAA
>JAPPHW010000423.1 GCA_028820945.1 Defluviicoccus sp. | reverse complement strand
CGACTTCATGAGCGGCCAGACCGTGGTGGTCGACGGCGGGCTGGTGATGCACTGACCGCGGCGCGCCCTTCGATACGCCGCTGGCGCGGCTACTCAGGGTGAGGGGTGGTCGTATGGCCGCGCAATCCCCTCATCCCGAGTAGGCGCGTCAGCGCCGTATCGAGGGACGCATCGCCGGCGGCGCGCCGGTGGCCCGGAGGCCGCCCGAGCCCGGCCCCGTCCTGTTCGCGGCGCTGGTCGGCGTCACGCTGATCGGGCCGCTCTCGGTCCATCTGTTCTTCCCGGCGGTCCCCTTCGTCGGGCGCGCCTTCGCGGTCGAGGCCGGCACCGCGCAGCTCGCCTTCAGCCTGTCCATGCTGGCGATGGCGGCGGGCACCCTGGTCTACGGCACGCTCGCCGACCGGATCGGGCGCTTGCCGACGCTGATCGGCGGGCTCGCCTTGTTCTCCGGCGGGGCGGCGATCGGGGCGGCGGCGCCCACCATCGAGCTGCTGATCGGGGGCCGGATCCTCCAGGGGCTCGGCGCCGCCTGCGGGGTGGTGCTGGCGCGCACCATGGTGAGCGACGTCTACGGCAAGGACCGGCTGCCGCAGACGATCGCCTACCTCACGACGGCCTACGTGCTGGGCCCGATGATCGCGCCCACGCTCGGCGGCGGGCTCGCCGATACGCTCGGCTGGCAGTCGATCATGACGGTGCCGGCCGCCTTCGGGCTCGCGACGATCCTGCTTGCCGTCTTCGTCATCGGAGAGACCCGCCCCCACGCCGCGCCGGGGCCGGGAACGGGGCTCGCCCAGGGCTATGCGCGGCTGCTCGGGCTGCGGCGCTTCGTCTTCCACATGGCCAACCCGGCCTTCGGCTCGGCGGCCTTCATGTCGGCCAACGCGGGCGCGGCCTATCTGATGGTCGAGGTGCTGGAGCGCCCGGCCACCGAGTACGGGTTCTGGTTCACCCTCGGTCCGCTCGGCTTCATGCTCGGCAACTTCCTGTCCGGGCGGGCGAGCGGGCGGCTCCCGGCGACCCTCCTGATCGTCGCCGGCACCGCGATCACGCTCGCCGGCGCGCTCACCCTGGTCGGGCCGGTGGCGGGCCTCGCGCTGAGCCCCGCCGCGCTGTTCGTCCCGATCCTGATCCTCTCGGTCGGCCAGGGCCTCTCGATGCCGCAGGCCCAGGCCGCCGCGATGTCGGCCGTGCCCGAGCTCACCGGCACCGCGTCCGGCATCGTGGTCTTCGCCCAGTTCCTGATGTCCGCTCTGCTGACCCAGACGGTGGCGATATTCTACGACGGAACGCCGCTCCCGATGGTGCTCACCGTCGTCGGCGCGGCCGCCGCCTCGCTCCTGTTCGGCCTCCTCTCGGTGCTGCCGGCGCGGCGGTAATGTTTCACGTGAAACAAAGGTCAACCTTGCTGACTTATCCTTTACGTGAAGAACTTGCCCTAAGCCGTTAATTCGCTCCCGCGAGGCTTCGCGGGGTGGGTCAAGAACGGCCCAGCGCATTCCCGCCGCGTCCCCGGGGGACGCAAATCGCCCGAAACGCCTTGCCGGCGGGGCCGCCCGACGCCCATATTCGTCTCCCTTGAGGGATCAATTATGCCCCTATCCCCCGACCTGACCGTCCGTGAGACCGCCCTCCTCGCGGGGGTTTCGGCAAAGACCGTCGAGAAGGCGCTGGAGGCCGGCGTGCTCAAGGCCGTGCCCGCGCCGGCCCGGTTCCGCGGCGGCGCGGCGCGGTTCCTGCCGATCCGGGCGGTGGCGTATTTCCACGCGCTCGACGCCGCCGACCTCGCGGACCTGCCGCTGCGCCACAAGCGGGCGCTGTGGGACCAGCTGACGACCCTCAAGCCCGGCCCGCTCCAGCCGATCGAGTTCGCCCCCGGCGCGACGCTGGACCTCGACCGCCTCGCAACCCGCGCGCTCAACTACGCCGAGCGCTACCTCGACGCCCGCGGCCGCCACATCGCCCCCGGCCCGGACGGCGCCGCGCCGGTCGTCGCGGGGACTGGGTTGACGGTGCACGCGGTGCTCGCGCGGCTGGAGGGCGGGGCGACGCTCGAAGACCTCGCGGCGGAGTATCCGGACGTGCCGCCGAGGGCCTTCGCGGCGGCCCAGGTCTACGCCACGACGCATCCGCTAAGGGGGCGGCCGAAGGGGCGTTGACATTTGCTTCGTTCGCTTCATTTATTTCAATCAGGAGCGCAAACCTCTCAAAAGACTCCAACCGGGGAGGCAACCATGAGCATGTCCGCTCGCCGGCAACGCCCGCCCACGCCGCGCGACGCCGCCATCGCGCGTAGCACGGGCCGTATCCTGTCCCGCTATGCGGGTAGCGACCTTCCGCTGACGCTGCGCGTGAGGGACAGCGAACGGGATCAGCCGATCGACCTTCCCGCGGGCGCGGTCGAACTGCTCGCGCAAATCCTTGAGGCCATGGCCGCGGGACAGGGCGTGACGCTGATCCCGGAGCGCGCCGAGCTGACCACGGTCCAAGCGGCGGACGTGCTGAACGTCTCCCGCCCGTACCTGATCAAGCTCCTCGACCGGGGCGCCATCCCGCACCGCAAGGTCGGCAGGCACCGCCGCATCCGCATGGAGGACGTCATGGCCTACAAGGACGCCATCGACCGCGAACGCGAGCGCGCGCTCGACCGGCTGACCCGTGAAGCCCAGGCCCATGACATGGGCTACGGCATTCGTTGAGGGAAATATCAGTCCTTACAGCACCCCAAATAAAGGAATCACTAACGTGAACGCCCACACCGAAATCGCCTCCAGCTTGGGTGATTGGCTGTACTGGTACGGTCCCAGTATGGAAACACTCAATCAATTTATGGTCTCCGTATTAGCCGCAATGTTGGCGGTTATTCTTGTCATATGGATCCGGCCCGATACCAAAATTTGGACTGAGGAAAAAATAAAATTTCTAAAAGACAGGACTAGAAAACGGAAAGATATCATCAAGAAATTGCAGGAGATAGGACTTAAGCCCAAAAACGAAGAAGAGCTCAAGAAGCAACGTAAGTTGCTCATAACACTTGTGAGGAGCTTTGTCTGGCCCATCGTCCTTATTCCTACATTTATATTATCTGGCTTTGTACTCGTAGACTACCTAGAAGAACAAGACCGAGAGATCACACGAAACACAAAGCTGACGACGAAAAAGTACATAGAATTAATTGACAAGAAATCAACGGATCTATCGCAAGAAACCATTGCTAGAAAAACAACGACGGCTTCCGAAGATCATGAAAGGCTATTTTCCATATTGGCGTGCCACCGTGCCGCCTGGCTATATGGAATCGAAAAATGGTACAGCGGTTATTCGGAAATTGATCGATTGCGAGGTACAATACAGACCTATGAAATGTGCATGTTCAAGAATGGCTGGGATACTAAGCCGTGCAAAGCTGATGACAAAAAAGATACAAAGTGTTACGATATTCCTTTCGAGGAGTCCTATTGCTTAAGAGAGGCGAGAGCATGGTTGGACGGAAGGAGATCCAGACAACCGTGCCAAGAAGTAAGGAGCTGGATGTTTCAGCATCGGCAAGAGCCGACCAATAGACAATGGTAAAAGAATCAAAGCGGGAGATTTTGTCAGTTAATCAAGTTGTCGTCATTTGCTTTCGGACCAACAGTGTCGCTCCCGTTTGTCAAGGCTTTCAAGGATCGTGATTGTGACCCGGTCAGGTTCGGCAGTCCTGAGACTGGCACCCGTGAGGCTTTGCCGTCGTTAATTTTTCTGTACGATTCCACCGCTTCACCAACCCCATGCGTCTTTGTCTCCTGAACTCCCAGATTCTGATGCCACCGAAGTGTAGGCGACTTCGCGCAGGCCATCACATCACCTCCCCCACCGCCTCCGCCAACGCGGCCCTCGCGTCCGCGCCCAGCCGCCGCGCGCCCCGCTCCACCGCTTCCCGCCACGCCGGCCCGCGCGCCCGGGCCTCGGCGTACGCGTCCTCGAGCTCGTCGGGGCGGTCCTCCGCCAGCACGCGGATCAGCGCGGCCGACTGTTCGACGTCCTTTCTCGCCTTGGCCGGCGCCGAGGCCGTCCGCCGGGTCGCGACGATGAGCTTGTGGACCGCGTAGCGCGCGGGGTCGGGAACGTTCGCGAGGACCCCCGACCGGTAGAGGATCGCCGCCTGCACCGGCTCGCGGATCAGGTAGTCCAGGAACCGGAGCGGGACGGCGTGGGCGCCGAGCGCCGGGAGCTCGATCGGCTGGTCCTGGTCCGGCCCCTCGTTGGGCGTGAGCAGCTCGACCATCGCGCCGCTCCCGGAGTCGCCCCGCGCGGTGGGCTCCCGATGGAGGCCGGGCCGGGCGACGAACGGCCCGATCCGGTTCAGCGCTTCCGCGAGCGACGGATCGAGGCGGTCGTCGAGCGCGACCGGGACCGACCGGTACGCCGCGATGTCGATATCTTCGGTGACGGCGCGGGCCTCCGGGATCTCGAAGCCGAGCAGCGCGGGGTAGCAGCGAAAGGCGTGGGTGCCGACGAGCACGCCGCGGAGCCGGAACACGCCCGCCTTCGACAGCGCGAGCAGCACCTTGCCGGTCCGCGCATCCGCCGCCGGCAGCCCGCCCGCGCGGCACATGCGGGCGAGCCGGGCGCGCTGGCTCTGGCGCTCCCTCGACTCCTCGTTCGCCTGACGGGCGCGTTCGACCCGCTCCCGAACTTCCGGGGAGTCCGGCCCGAGATAGCGCTCGACCGCGCGGCCGGCGAGCCGCTGGACCGAATACCAGTATTTGCGATTGTCCCGCACGCGAAGAACCGGCGTCCCCCCGAGCTCCAGCACCGCGTCCTCCTGGAGGCGCGCGAGCAGGTCGGAATAGGCCGTCTGCACGGTGAGGGGCAGATGCCGGGTTCGTGCGTCTTCGGTCACTTGTGCCTTGCCCAACAAAAATTATTTTCTTTGGGCAATTGTGTCCCGAACATGAACCGAAGGCAAGCGCGGCGGCACCCGGAAGCCCGGCTGGGGAAATCTTGCCCAACGAAAATAAAATGTGTTGGGCAAGACTCATGCTTTCCTTGACTGTCCGCGCCAGCATCGCCTACCTATATTCGTTCCCGCAAGGGAACGAATAATGCCCCTCACCGCCGAACTGACCGTTCGCGAGACCGCCGCACTGTCGGGGGTCTCGAAGACGACGGTAGAAAAGGCCCTGGAAGCGGGGATATTGCGGGGCGCGACCGCGCCGCCCCGGTTTCGCGGCGGGGCGACGCGCTACCTGCCGATCCGGGCGGTCGCCTACTTCCGCGCCCTCGATGCCGCGAAGCTCACCGATCTCTCCCCGCGCCACAAGCGGGCCATCTGGGCGCATCTGGCTCGAACCGAACCCTTGCGGCTCGGGACCGTCGAATTCGCCCAGGCCACGACAATCGATCTGCGGCGCCTTGCCGGCGATTCGTTGCGCGACGCCGAGCGGTACCGTCGCGCCCGCGACCGATACATCGTTTCCGACCCCGCGATCCAGGGCGGGACGTCGGTCGTCGCGGGAGCCCGGTTGACGGTCTATGCGATCCTGGGACGGATGCGGGACGGGGAGACCGTGGACGACCTCGCCGCCGACTATCCGGAAGTCCCGCGCGAGGCTTTCGCCGCGGCCGAACTCTACGCCAGAACCCACCCGCTGCGGGGCCGCCCCTCCGGCAGGCCCTGGCGCAGCGCAGCCTGACCGGCGGTCAAGGCAGCGCGTGCGCCTGTTTCTCGACGAGTGCCTGTCGCCGGCGATCGGCCGGGCGTTCAATGCCGAGGGCGTGCACGCCGTGACCCATCCGCGCGATGTCGGAGACCTCGGGGAGCCCGACCGCGACGTCCTTGCGTCCGCCTCTCCTCTACCGCGTCATGTCCGGACTTGTTCCATTGCTGTCCGGTTTAGATTTTCAGGCCGGGTTGTGCGCCGATGGGCGGGAACGATGCCGGGCGGGGCGGGCATTCTCCGGCCATCCTCTCCCCCCAGCCGTCATGCCCGGACTTGTTCCGGGCATCCACG
>JAPPHW010000373.1 GCA_028820945.1 Defluviicoccus sp. | reverse complement strand
GGCACCGTCGACGGCTGCACCCACCCGGTCTCGATCGTCCACCCGGCGACCGGGCGGCGCGCGCTCTATGTCGACCGGCTGATGACGATGCGGATCGACGGGCTGCCGGAGGACGAGAGCGACGCGATCCTCGACGAGATGTTCGACATCGCCGAGCGCGAGGATTTCGTCTACGAGCATGTCTGGACGCCGGGCGACCTGCTGCTGTGGGACAATCTCTGCTCGTCGCACGCCCGCACCGACTTCCCCGCCGACGAACGCCGCCTGCTCCGCCGCTGCCAGATCGCCGGCGACGCGGCGCCGGCGGGGTAGGAGGGCGTCCCTCGATACGGCGCTGACGCGCCTACTCGGGATGAGGGAGGGTTGTCGGACGCACAAACATTACCCTCACCCTGAGTAGGCGCGTCAGCGCCGTATCGAAGGGCGCTACCGCGACCACTTGGTCTTCGGCTTCCCGGTCTCCACCCCGTCGACAAGGATCGCGTCGACGTTCTCGTTGTAGAAGCACATCAGGTCCCGGATCTTCGGGCACTCGGGGATCGGGTCGGGATAGCTCCAGACGATGTCCTCGAAGGTCTCGCCGCCGATTTCGGCCGACCAGTAGACCGCCTCGCCCTTGTAGGGGCAGCGGGTCGCGCTGTCGGTGGGGCTTAGCAGGTCCATCCGGATGTCGTCCTTCGGGATGTAGTAGCGGACCGGCAGGTTGGTCTCGAACAGGAAATGCGCCCGGGTCGTGCGCGCGACCTCCTCGCCGCCGAGGATCACGCGGACCTCGCGCGAGGACGGGATCGCGTCGACCCGCTTGTAGGGATCGCGCGCGTGGACGAAGATCTCCTCATCCTCCTCGTACCAGGCGTCGACCTTGCCCCAGTAGAACGCGCCGATCCCGGCGAGCTCGGGCACCTCGTCGAACGGCGTCTCGTAGCTCCAGAGGATGTCGTCCACCTTTCGCCCGCCGACGTCGAGCGACCAGTAGGACGCGTCGCCCTTGTAGGGGCAGTGCGTGCCGGTGTCGGTGCGCGTCATCAGGTCCATCCGCACGTCCTCCAGCGGGAAATAGTAGACCGGCAGGTGGTTGGCCTCGTGCAGCAGCCGCATCCGCGTCGAATCCGCGATAACCTCGCCGCCGACCGCCGCGCGGACGCGCCGCGGGCTCGTGTCGATGCGCACGAAATGGTCCGGGTTCCTCGCATAGCCCGGCCCGGGGCCGGCCGTCCTGACATCCGCCATCCTGATCCTCCCTCAAAGCGGGCGAGTGTCCCGCTTCGCCCCGCCGCGCGCAACCGCGATTGCGGGCGCCGCGCTCCGCCAATAGCATTGCCCGCCCATGGCCGCCCCCGCACCCGATCTCGAACGGTTTCGCCTCCGCGCCTTCGTCGAACGCCTCGTCGAGACCGGCGAGGCGACCGTGCACGACGACCCGATCGACCCGATCGACATCGCTACGGTTCTCGACGGGAACCCGCGCGCGGTCTGGTTCAGGAACGCGGGACCGGAGGGCGCCGAGCTGGTGGGCGGGGTGACCGGCAGCCGGGCGCGCATCGCCGCCGGCTTCGACTGTTCGCCGGAGGAGCTGCTGGCGCTGGTGCTGGAGCGTCTCGCCACGCCGCGGGAACTGGTCGAAATCGGCCGGGGCGAAGCGCCGGTGCAAACCGTCGTGCTGACCGGCGAGGATGCCGACCTCACGAAGCTGCCTGTCCATCTCCAGCACGCGCTCGACGGCGGACCCTACATCTCGTCCTCGCTCGACCACGTGCGGGACCCGGAGACGGGGCTCACCAATCTCGGCTGCCGGCGGATGATGGTGCGCGGCCGGAGGGAGGCCGGGGTCGACCTCAACGCGCCGAGCGATCTGAAGGCGATCTACGAGCGCGCCGCGGCGCGAGGCGAAACGCTGCCGGTAAGCTTCGTCGTGGGCGCGCACCCGACCGACCATGTGGCGGCGTCGATGCGGCTGCCGATGGACGAGCTCGAGCTGATCGCGCGTCTGCGCGGCGCGGCGCTCGGCATCGTGAAGAGCGTCACCGGCGACGTGATGGTCCCGGCCGACGCCGAGATGGTGCTGGAGGGGTATCTGGACGCGCGCGGCCATGTCGAGGCGGAGGGACCCTACGGCGAATTCCTCGGCTATTACGGGGTGATGAAGCGAAACCCGGTGTTCCACCTCGAAGCGATAACGATGCGCGAGGACGCGCTTTTCCAGACCTCGACCATCAGCGGGCGGGAGATCCGCCACACCGAGACGGCGCAGATCAACGCGCTCAGGGTCGAGGCGACGCTGTGGCGGGCGTTGGAGACCGCGATCCGGGAACCGGTGGCGGTATGCGCGAGCCCGGCGTCGGGCGGCAGCTTCAACGTCCGCATCGCGATGCGCCAGCGCGTGCCGGGCGAGGCGAGGAACGCGATCGCCGCCGCGTTCGGCTCGCTCGCCAACACCAAGAACGTTTTCGTGGTCGACGAGGACATCGACGTGTTCTCGGACTCGCAGATCGACTGGGCGCTCGCGACCCGATTCCAGCCCGACCGCGACCTGGTGATCGAGAGCGGATTCCGCGCACTCCCGCTCGACCCCTCGCTCGGCGGGGTCCGCACCGGATCGAAGGCGGGCTACGACCTGACGCGGCCCTTCGGCGGCCCGCCGCCGCTCTATTTCACCGTGCCCGACGCGCCGTCGGCGGAGGGCGACGGGGAGCGGTTCGACAGCGTGGAGGCCGCGCTCGCCGACGGCCCCAGGACGTTCGGCGCGCTGGTCGCCGCGCTCGGCAGCCGCGATGGAAGGGAGGTCGCGCTGGCGCTCGACGAAATCCGCCGGCGGGGCCGGCTCGACCGGCTGGAAGACGGCGCCTACGCGCTCGCGGCGGACGGGAGCGGCGGGGACTCCTGAACCGGCTCCGGCTCGCGAACGATCCGGATCGGCGCGGCTATGTCGGTGAGCGGCTCGACGACGCCGATAATCGCGGCGTCCCCGCAACCCGCTTCGCGCAGCACCGCGAGGCAGTCCGCCGCCCGGTCGCCCGGGACGCTCGCGAGCAGCCCGCCGGCGGTCTGGGGATCGAACAGTATGGGGTGGAGCGCCGCCGCGTCGATATTCCTTATCGCCCGCGCCTGGCGCGCGTTCTGTCGGTGCAGCGAGCTCTCGATCCCGGCGGCGAGGCAATCGGGCGCGCCGTCCAGCATGGGCAGGTCCGCCGCGGCCAGCGCGACGCCGGCCGAAGACGCGCGCACCATCTCGACCAGATGCCCGGCGAGGCCGAACCCGGTCACGTCGGTGCACGCCCTCGCGCCGTGGTGTATCAGGATCTCCGCCGCCGCCCGGTTGGATTGCAGCATCGAGGCGATCGCGCCCTCGATCCACCGCCCCTTCGCCTTGCAGCGCATGTCGGCGGCGAACAGCGTCCCGGTGCCGAGCGCCTTGGTGAGAATCAGCCGGTCGCCCGGGCGCATCCCCGCCTTGCGCAGCACGCGGGCCGGGTCCGCTCGTCCGGTGACCGCGAGGCCGAGCGCGCGTTCGGCGCCTTCGCCGGTGTGGCCGCCCACCAGCGCGGCTCCGGCGTCGGCGAGCACCTCGTTCACCCCCTGCATCATGTCGGCGATCTCGGTCCCGATCTTCTCCTCCGGCCCGTGCGGCACGGTGACGATGGCGAGCGCGGTCCGCGGCTCCGCCCCCATCGCGTAGATGTCGCCGAGCGCGTGGTTGGCGGCGATGCGGCCGAACAGATAGGGGTCGTCGACGAAGGACCGGAAATGGTCGACTGTCTGGACCGCCGCCATGCCGGGCGCCACCCGGACGACCGCCGCGTCGTCGGGATCGCGGAGTCCGACCAGGATATCGTCGCGGGCACGCGGCTCGATGCCGCCGATTGCCCGCTCCAGCACGTCCTGTCCGACCTTGGCGCCGCAGCCGCCGCAGCGCATTTCGAGGTCGTCGACCCGGGGGAGGCCGGGCGCCGGCACCGGCAGAGGCTCGGCCTCCATCTCGGGCAGGTCGGTGTATTTCCGCATCCAGCGCCGGTCGATCCAGTCCTTCAGCCGCCACACCCAGCGCCCCTCGACCGCGAGGCGGCCGCGCGAGGCGACCGCGTAGGCGTCGCCGGTCGAGATCAGGCTGAGCCAGGCGCGCTGCGGACGGTAGGGGCGGAGCGGGCGCCCGGTCAGCGCCCGGCGCAGGTTCTCGGCCAAGGGCGGGCCCTGCCGGACCGCGAAGACGCCGGCCTTGGGCCGCTGGTAATTGACCATCGCCGCCACGTCGCCGCAGGCGAACACGTCCGGATGCGAGGTCGAGCGCAGGAAATCGTCGACGCGGATGAAGCCGTCCCCGTCGACGTCGAGCCCGACGGCGGCGGGCCAGGCCTCGACCGCAGCGCTGGTCACCCAGAGGATCTCGTCCGCCTCGACCGACCCGCCGTCCTCGAGGGCCAGCCTGCCCGGCTCGACCCGGATGACGGCGCGTCCGAGCAACGTCTCGATCCCGCGCGCCGCGAGGATGCGCGCGAACCGGGCCCGGGTCGCCGCGTTGTGAGCCGGCAGCAGCGCCGGGGCGGCATCGACGACGGTCATGGCGACGGCGACGGCTCCCCGCGACAGGCGGTGCTGCACCGAAAGCGCGAGCTCGACCCCGCCGGCGCCGCCGCCGACGACCGCGATCCGCACCGGACCCGCGCGCCGGCTCAGGCGTTCGGCCAGAGCGTTCCAGCGCTGGACGAAGCGGCCGATCGGCTTGACCGGCACCGCATGCTCCGCCGCGCCGGGAACGTCGACCGTGCGGGGCGCCGAGCCGATGTCGATGGAGACCGAGTCATAGGGGATTGGCGGCCGGCCCTCGGAGAACACGAGCCTGGCGTCGAGGTCGATCCGGGTGGCCGCGCAATGGTAGATCCGCGCGCCCGCCAGGTTGGCGAGCGGGCGCAGGTCGATATGGCATTCGTCGAGGCCGTAATGCCCGGCGACATGGCCCGGCAGCATGCCCGAATAGGGCGTGTGCACGTCGCGCGCGATCAGCGTCGTCCGGACGCCGGGCAGCGGCTTCATGGCGAACGCCTTGAGCACGGCGACGTGGCTGTGCCCGCCGCCGACCAGCACGAGATCCCTGACCGCGGGCGCTTGCGGCTTCATCGGTCGCCGCCTCCGCAACCGGACGAGGATGGGTCAGTCGTCGCGATAGGTGCGCTCGCGGCGCTCGTGGCGCTCCTGGGCCTCGACGGTCAGCGTCGCGATGGGCCGCGCCTCGAGACGCCTGATCCCGATCGGCTCCTCGGTCTCCTCGCAATAGCCGTAGGTGCCGTCCTCGATCCGCATCAGCGCGGCGTCGATCTTGGCGATCAGCTTGCGCTCGCGGTCGCGGGTCCTGAGCTCGATGGAGCGATCGGTCTCGACCGTGGCCCTGTCCGCGAGGTCGGCGGACGGCGATTGATCCTCCTGCAGATGCTCCAGCGTGGCCGAGCTTTCCTGGAGCAATTCGTCCCGCCAGGCCAGCAGCTTGTTGCGAAAATACTCGCGCTGCCTCGCGTTCATGAACGGCTCGTCCTCGCGCGGACGATACCCCTTGGGGAGGTTGACCCGCTTCGTCACCGCCGCTGCCCCTGCCTCGTTGGCGCGGGAGAATAGGGCACGGCCCCGGGCGCCGCAACAAACAAGGGGCGCCCTGCCCGCACCCTCCGAACGCGGTCCGGAAGCGCCGGATTAGGCGGCGTTTGACAGCCTATCCGCCGCGCCTATACTCCGCGCTCTTCCCGGGAAAGCGGGCGGAAACGCCCCGTCCTCCGCGCGGGCGGCGGACCTACCGGGACAACAAACAACCGAACAAGGAACCGGTCATGACGAAGCGCGTACGCTCGAAATACAAGATCAACCGCAGGCTCCGCGTAAACCTCTGGGGCCGGCCGAAGAGCCCGGTGAACAAGCGGGACTATCCGCCGGGCGAGCACGGCCAGCGCCGCCGCAAGGCGTCGGATTTCGGCACCCAGCTTCAGGCCAAGCAGAAGCTGCGCGGCTATTACGGCAACATCACCGAGAA
>JAPPHW010000113.1:3316-6019 GCA_028820945.1 Defluviicoccus sp. | reverse complement strand
CGACCTCGACCTCGCAGACCAGCGCCGAATAGGCGAACGCCATGGTGCCGCCGATCGCCGCGCCGCGGTATTTCCGCCCGCCCCACGATTCCGGGATGGTGTCGAAGGTGCCCTTGACGGCGAGCGTCCCGGTCCCTTCGAGCGCGGCCATCACGACCTCCTGCCAGCTCAGCCCCTCGTCCTGGGTGCCGGCGCGGTAGGTATCGCCCAGGCATTCCACGTCCTCGGGCCGGACCTCGAGCTTCCGCGCCGCCGCCTCGACCAGCAGCGCCTTGAGGTTGTTCGCCGCGTCGATGGCGGCGTTGCCCACCATGTAGGTGACGCGCGAGGAGTACGACCCGTTGTCCTTGGGCGTGAGCGCGCTGTCCGACGCGACCACGTTGATGCGGCTCACGTCGATCCCCAGCACCTCGGCGACGCATTGCGCGAGCACGGTCGACGAGCCCTGGCCGATCTCGGCGGCCCCGGTCAAGAGCGTGACCGAGGCGTCCCAGTCGACCCGGAGGTGGATCGTCGCGTGCGGCTCGCCGGTCCAGTGCTTGGGCTTGGACGCGCCCGAGATGTAGTGCGAGCACGCCATGCCGAGCCCCCGGTTGGGGCCGAGCCTGCCCTTGCGCTCCTTCCAGCCGGACGCCTCCTCGACGATGTCGAGGCATTCCGGCAGCCCGTAGGAGTTCACCATCAGGTCGTTCGCCGTGAAGCCCGGCGCGCTCATCAAATTGGCGCGGCGCACGTCGAACGGGTCGAGCCCGAGCTCGTCCGCCATCGCGTCCATCAGGCTCTCGAAGGCGAAGCGGATATTGACCGTGCCGTGGCCCCGGAACGCGCCCGGCGGCGGCATGTTGGTCAGCACCCGGAAGCCCTTGTACTTGACGTTCTCGAGGTCGTAGATCGCGAACAGCATCGAGCCGTTGTAGAGGATCGTCACGATGCCGTAGCCCGAATAGCCGCCGGCGCGGTGGACGGATTCGCACTCGACCGCGGTGATCCTGCCTTCCCGCGTCATGCCGATCTTCAGCCTGACGGCGGTCTCCTGGCGCCCGCGGTGGGTGATGAAGGTCTCCTCCCGGCTCAGCACCAGGCGGACCGTGCCGCGCGCCTTGCGTGCCAGCAGCGCCGCCACCAGCTCGACATGCAGCGCCTCGGTACGGCAGCCGAACCCGCCGCCGACATGGGGCTTGATCACGCGGATATCGGACTGCTCCATGCCGAGCGTCCGCGCCAGCATCAGGTGGACGTAGTAGGGCACCTGGGTCGAGGCGCGGACGGTCATCCTGCCGCGGCCCGCGTCGTACTCGGCCTGGGCCGCGTGCGGCTCGCTCTGCACCTGGCAGACCTCGCCCAGCTGGTAGGTCTCCTCGCGCACCAAATCGGCGGCGGCGAAGCCGGCCCCGGTGTCGCCGATCTCGAAGTCGACCTCGCGCTCGATATTGCCGGGCCGTTCCTCGTGCAGCTGGACCGCGTCGGGGCTGCGTGCATCGTCGGCGGTGAAGTAGGCCGGCAGCTCCTCGTATTCGACCGCGATCAGGTCGAGCGCGCGCTGCGCCGTCGCGGTGTCCTCGGCGGCGACCGCCGCCACCGCCTCGCCGCGATAGCGCACCCGGTCGCGGGCGAGCGCGTACTCGTTCATCGCGATGGGGAGGACGCCGAACGTGTCGGCGCAGTCCTGCCCGGTGACCACCGCGTGGACGCCCGGCAAAGCCTCGGCGGCGGAGGTGTCGATCCGCACGATCCGCGCATGCGCCACCGGGCTCCTCAGGATGCGCCCGGTCAGCTCCTCCTGGGCGATGAAGTCGGCGGTGTAGAGCGCCTTGCCGGACACCTTCTCCGGCCCGTCGACCAGCGGCATCGGCACGCCGATCGACCGCACCGGCGTCGGCGCGGTTCCCGTCGCGTCGCTCATGCCGCTTCCTCCCCGCCGGCGATCTCGTCCGCGGCGGCGCGCACCGCCTCGATGATCTTGACGTAGCCGGTGCAGCGGCAGATGTTCGCCGCCATCCCGTCCCTGATCGCGCCCTCGTCCGGGTCCGGCTCGGCGCGCAGCAGCCCTTCCGCCGCCATGATCATGCCCGGCGTGCAGAACCCGCACTGGGCGCCGAGTTTCACGTGAAACCCTCGCTGGATCGCCGACAGCCGCCCCGAAGTTTCCAGCGATTCGATCGTCTCGACCCGCGCCCCCTGGCATGAATTCGCGAGCGTCAGGCAGGAATGGCGCGGCCGGTCGTCGACCAGCACCGTGCAGGCGCCGCATTCGCCGCCGTCGCAGCCGATCTTGGTGCCGGTCAGCCCCGCGACCTCGCGCAGATAGTCCACCAGCAGCATGTTGTCGGCGACCACGTCGTCGCGCCGCCGCCCGTTGAGCGTAAGCGACAGTACGGTCTTCATGCCTCCCCCCTTGCCGGTCGTGGCGATAAGGTGATCGAAGCAATAATTGACTTTAGCAACAATGTCAATGTAGAATGTGCACCGTCCTTCGATACGCCCGCCGGGGGCGGGCTACTCAGGATGAGGGGAAAGGAAGGCCCTCATCCCGAGCAGGCGCGCCAAGTAGCCTGTCCTGAGCTTGTCGAAGGGCCGTATCGAGGGACCGTATCGAGGGACGCCGTTGGAACCCGTATTCGTATACATCCTGCGCTGTGCCGACGGGAGCTTCTATTGCGGCACCACCCGCAAGTCCCTCGAGGCCCGCGTCGACGAGCACAA
>JAPPHW010000113.1:0-3216 GCA_028820945.1 Defluviicoccus sp. | reverse complement strand
GCTTCTATTGCGGCACCACCCGCAAGTCCCTCGAGGCCCGCGTCGACGAGCACAATGCCGGTGCGCTCGCCGGTTACACCGCGACCCGGCGGCCGGTCGAACTGGTCTGGCACGAGGCGTTTCAGCGGGCCGCCGATGCGATCGCCATGGAACGGCGGGTCAAGGGCTGGTCCCGGCGGAAGAAGATCGCGTTGATCGAGGGGGACTGGGACGGGTTGAAGCGGGCGGCGCGAAAGCGATCCTTCGATACGCCCCCTGAGGGGGCTACTCAGGATGAGGGTATCCATACTTCACCCTCATCCCGAGTAGGCGCGACAGCGCCGTATCGAGGGACCGGGGGTACTCAGGATGAGGGAGTTTCTTCTTTCCCCTCATCCCGAGTAGGCGCGAAGCGCCGTATCGAGGGACCGTCGCCCAGCCTCGGCATCCTGCCCGGCCTGCTGGGCTACCAGCTTCGCCACGCCAACCTGAAGGTGGTGGGCGGGTTCGCGGAGCGGATCGCCCGCCACAACGTCACCGCGGCCCAGTTCGGGCTCCTGGTCCTGGTCGGCGCCAATCCGGGCGCGACCCAGGCGGCGCTCGCCCGCGCCTTCCGCACCGACCGCTCGGCCATGGTGCGGCTGATCGACCGGCTGGAGGCGGCGGGGCTGGTCGACCGGCGCGCGCGCGAGGGCGACCGCCGCTCCAACGCGATCGTGCTCACCGGACGCGGCGCGGCGCTGCTGAAGACGCTCAAGCGCGAGGTCCGCGCCTTCGAGGACAAGGTGACCGCCTGCCTCACCGCCGACGAGACCGAGACGCTGCTCGCCCTCCTCCGCCGGATCAATGCCGCGCCCGACGGGCGGGAGACGCCGGAATGAAGACCCGGCGCGCCCGGTTCTTCGTCGCGTGGTCGCAATGCGACGCGGCGGGCATCGTCTTCTATCCCCACATCTATGTCTGGTTCGACGAATCCACCGAGAACCTGTTTCGCGCCAACGGGCTCGGCTATGCGGACCTCGAGAGCGAGCTCGGCGTGAGCGGCATGCCCCTGGTCGAGACCGGGGCGACCTACCGCAACCCGTGCCGGCTGGGCGACGCGCTGGAGATCGAGACCCGGGTCGAAGAATGGGAGAATCGGACCTTCCTCGTCCGCCACGTCGTGCGGCACGAAGGCGGCGGGATCGCGCTGGAAGGCTTCGAACGCCGCGTCCTGGCGGTCCCCGACCCCGACCGCCCGAAGGGCATCCGCGCGATCGAGATCCCGGCTTCCGTCATCGCGCGGTTCGTCGATTGACCGCGCTGCGTTCGCTCGCCTCCACCGTCTCGGCCAGGGCGGAGTCGCGGCCGGGCCTCGCGGCGGTGATCCTGATGCTGGTGGCCAGCCTGGCGCTCGCGTCGATGCACGGATCGGTCCGGTTCGTCTCCACCGGCCTCCACCCGTTCGAGATCGCCTTCTTCCGCAACGTCTTCGGGTTCTGCGTGCTGGTTCCGTGGCTGATGCGGATCGGACTCGCCGCCTTCGCGACCCGGAAGCTCCCCCTCCACGTCGTCCGGGGGTTTCTCAACGGGGGCTCGATGCTGATGTGGTTCCTCGGGCTCAGCCTGATCCCGCTGGCCGAGGCGACGGCGTTGTCGCTCGCGAGTCCGCTGATCGCCACGGTGGGCGCGATCCTTCTGCTGGGCGAGCCGATGCGGGGCCATCGCTGGCTCGGGCTGGGGCTCGGCATCGCCGGCATGCTGGCGATCCTGCGCCCCGGCTTCGAGGAAATCAGCCTCGGCGCGGCCGCGGTGCTCCTGTCGGCGGTTCTCGTCACCGCGTCGAAGCTGATCGCCAAGACGCTGACCCGGACCGACAGCCCGACCACCATCGTCGCCTGGCTGACGCTGCTGATGATCCCGGTGACCGCGGTCCCGGCGGCCTTCGTCTGGCAGACGCCGACACTGCCGGAGCTCCTGATGCTCCTCGGCATCGGCGCGCTCGGCAGTTGCGGGCACCTGTGCCTGATCCACGCCTACCGGCTGGCCGACGTGGGGCTGGTCGAGCCGCTCGTCTTCTTCCGGCTCGTCTGGGCGGCCCTGCTCGGCTTCCTGATCTTCGCGGAAATCCCGGATGCCTGGGTCTGGATCGGCGGCCTGCTGATCGTCGCCGCGACGACCCACCTGGCGCGACGGGAGGGCGGGGTCCGAAGCCGGAGCTGAAGCACTTTTTGACCGGGCACGATCGCAGCCAGCGATCGCCCCCTTTTGGGCCGTGCCGACCGGATCGATGGTGTGCCCGTCCGCTCCTCAACACCAGATATGGTGTGCCGGGTCGAGTTGAGGCCTTCGCCGAGCGGCGTCTAATCGCGGTTCCCGAGCGTCACCCAGGCGGCGAGCGCGCGCCGGTCCTTCATCTTCGTGTCCTTAAGCTTCCGGATCGCGGACTCGGCCGCGATGATGTCGCTCAGGACCTCCGATCCGGTCACTCGAAAATCGGGATCGTAATCCGCCGCGTGACGCTTCGCCTGGGCGTTGACGAAGGTGTTTCCGAAATCCTCGATTTCCTTCGGGAAGGCCTTCATCGCCCGCTGGTCGGCGAGGCGGTCCTTCGCCAGCTTGTGCCTCGGCGACCGATAGGCCTGGCGCCACGCCCGCCGGCTCCGGTCGGCGCCCTGGGTGCCGATGAACGCGTCGGCGCAGTTCTGGCAGAGCGCGTGAAACAGCGCGTAATAGGTCGTGCTCACGGCGCGGCGCAGATCCGACTCGCGAGGCCTGCGCTGCCCTCCCATCCGCGCCAGTCGCCGCGCCGTCCGGACCAGGTCAAGCGGTTGCAGCGCGCTCCTCCGCGGCGACGAAGGACATCACCGGAAAACGGTACTCGCCGCGTTCGGAGAGCGCCGGGCGCAGATGCCTCACCAGTCCCGAGAGCTCGGCGCCGTCCAGCTCGCTCTCTCCGGATTCGTATACCACGGTGACGTGCAGCACCGGATCGCCGTCGCCGTCGTATTCCTCCTCCACCTCGACGGCGACCGCGCGCACCCGGCCCAGCCGGCTCTTCAGGGTGTCGCTGACCACCTCGCGCACCAGATCCGTGGCCTTCCGTTCCGCGTCGGCCATCTCTCCTCCTCCGCTTTCGCGAAAGCCTACACTAGAGCCTATCCGTTTCAGATTGAACCGTCTCCCGTCATGCCCGGACTTGTTCCATTGCTGTCCGGTTTAGATTGGCTGGACCGGGTGTAAGTCCTTGATACAGCC
>JAPPHW010000085.1:5187-6033 GCA_028820945.1 Defluviicoccus sp. | reverse complement strand
GCGCGGTCGGCCTCGTGCATGGCGCGGCTCTTCACCGCGCGGACGTGGACGAACAGCCCGTTCGCGATGTCCTTCAGCATGGCGCAGCGCCCGGCCTCGAGGATCGCCTGGTGGAAGCGGATATTGGCCTCGGCGTATTCCTCGACCCGGGCGCGCGCGTCGCCGGCCTCGTAGGCCTCGGCGAGCCGCCTGAGCGCGTCGATCTCGCGGTCCGTGGCGTGCTCGGCGGCGCGCCTCGCCGCCATGCTCTCGAGCGCCGCCCAGACTGTGATCGTCTCGAGGATCTCGTCCCGCGTCCTGCGGACAATGAAGACGCCCTTCCGCGGCACCACCTCGACCAGCCCCTCCTGGGCGAGCCGGGCGACGGCCTCGCGGACCGGCGTGCGCGAGATGCCGAGCTGGCCGGCGAGCGAGCGCTCGTCGAGCCGGAGGTCGGTCGCCTCGTCGTAGATCCGCGCGTCGAGGATCGCCTGGCGCAGCTCGCCATAGACATGGTCGGTCAAGCTGAAATTCCGCCCGACCGGGTCGAGCGTCACCGCGCTGGAGGCTGTGGCCGCGTCCGTCATGTATGTGGCATACCACATGCCAGAGGCGAGGGGCAAGGGGAATGCGAACCCCTCGCCCCGATCATCGCCCCGGACTTGTTCCGGGGGCCAAGGGACGCCCCGGCTTCCGGCGCCGGCGAAAACCTGGAACGCTTACGCCCTGACGCTCTCGCACTCCCGACCTCCCCGTCATGGGGGGGGGGGGGCGGCGCGGGGGGGGTTTTTTTTTTTTTGGCGGCCCGGGGTGTTAAAAAAAGGGGGTGTTGGGGGGGGGGGGCGCCAAAGTGGGGAAAAAAAAAGA